>JAAZBV010000136.1 GCA_012513605.1 Desulfatiglans sp.
CCAGACATGCTCTCCCACAAGGTCTATGCTTATGTCTGGCACAGACAACCATCTGGCAGGCGTGGGGGTAATGGGAGGCCCATCCAGGGAAGAGCATAAGGATAAACCGGGTTATGTCGGGTATCTGAATTTCAGGGTCGTCTCACTGGCAGACATATTGAGCGACGCAGGCTACAATACCTATATAACAGGCAAGTGGCATCTGGGTATGGATGTTGATAACGGGCCTGTGGCAAGGGGTTTCAGGCGCGCATTTATCTCGCTTGACGGTGCCGCCCACCTTGGAAAATGGGACTGGCGCGGGCCTCAACCCGCCGATTACAGAGATGGCGAAACACTGATACAGGTTGATGATGACTTTTACAGCACCCGTGTATACACAGATAAGATGATAGAGTACATAGAGAATGACCGTAAAGAAAATAAACCCTTTTTTGCATATCTTGCCTATACGGCACCGCACTGGCCTTTACAGGCGCCTGATGAATCCATTGCACGGTTCAAGGGGAAATATGACAGGGGGTATCAGGCACTATATGAGGAGAGATTTAACCGCCTTAAAGAGATGGGGCTAATAAAACTTGATGCAAAACCGATCAGTAATGATCGCTTTCAGCCGGCATGGGATGCGCTCAGCGATGAAGAAAAAAAGATAGAGACGCGAAAGATGGAAATATATGCGGCCATGGTCAGCGACCTTGATACATACATTGGCAAATTTATTGACTATTTAAAAAGTATCAATGAATACGATAATACCTTTATCATGTTCATGTCAGATAATGGCGCAGAATCGAGTAGAATGGACCTGGCGCCGTTTATAGCAGATCATGTTGGCAAAGAATATGACCACAGCCTTGAAAACCTCGGGCGAGGAAATACCTATGTAATGTATGGCAAAAACTGGGCCAGTGTATCTGCAACCCCATTTTTCAGGCACAAGGCAACCGGATTTGAAGGTGGCATCCATGTTCCCGCCTTTGTGAATTACCCGAAAATGGTTAAAGCAGGCACCAGCAGTAACGGGTTGGGGCATGTCATGGATGTGTATCCCACATTACTGGAGCTTGCAAAAGCAAAGCACCCGGGAACAAGCTACAGGGGGCAGGAGGTGTTGCCTGTTAAAGGTAAATCCCTGATCCCTCTTATTACAGGACAGGCAGATGAAATTCATGAAAAAAACAATATCCAGGGTTGGGAACTGCACGGACACAGAGGCATCAGACATGGTGTCTGGAAGCTTGTATGGGATCAGGCCCCACCTGAAAATGACAGAAGATGGAACTTATACAACCTGGCAGAAGACCCTTTTGAACAGAATGACTTAAGCGAAACCATGCCGGAAAAATATAAAGAGATGATCGCCAACTGGGATGTGTACGCTCAGGAAAACGAGGTTATATATTAGGATATTTATCTGGTTCCAACGGTCTCCGTTGGAACCTCTCTTTTATTAATGTCCAGCCTTCAGGGTTTTAAAAATACTTACCATCGCATTAAACAGATACTCTAATCTCAATTGGCTTCCTTTTCTATATGAATACCGGAGCCTTTTTCATGCCTTTTTAAGGGCTGTAAAGGTCCCCAGGCTGTTGCCTCCGGCAAATGCCAGGATATTCATCATTCCGTTGCTGGCGCTATCCTGCAGGATCATGGTCAGAAGCACAAAATTGACTACTGTAATGATCCCGCTCAGAAGCGTGGCCGCTGCGATTTTTTTTTCAGTTATAAATCTGGTGTATTTGGTGACTAAAAGATCAACGATAAATCCTGCCACAAAAATGATTATAATTTTCCAGACCATGGGTCACCTCCTTCCTGTGAGATTTGATGGAGCGCGATCTTGACCGAACCGGCAGACACCTGCCAGATCCCGGATATCAGGGACAAATATATCTCTGTCCGGACCTGTGACCTGAAAGGCGTTCAGCTTAAGGATGAATTGGCTTAAAAATTATTAGAGGTAAAGATTCATGATTAGGAAAAGAAAAGAGATCGAGGTGAATCTTAATCAGCCAAAGCCCGACGGAGGTTGATCGTTTAAATCCATAAAATTCTCCATTTTTAAATGAATAATAAGCCTTCAAAGGCATTTTTGCGTCTAATATAATATTAAACGCCTGGGATGTCAAGATTTAGCCAAAAACAGGCTAATACCGATTTTTTATTTATCTGTTTTATATATCCTGTAAAACTCCGGGCATTCGGTCAGGGGTATTTTTTTACTCAAATCCCTGTTTTTAAGCCCCGGAAAATCTGCGCCATAACGATATGACCTGTGGATCATGTTGTTCATCATATTGGGCATATCACCATCTTCAGCATAACATTTGAGTTCCTTACCAAATACAGGGCTTACATAATCCCATACTACCTTCTTGTCTTCTGTCACCTCAAACAGGTGGCCGCTGTTGGTGGATGTAACATGTATGTTGCCGTTGGGAAGCATCTGCACATAACCCTGGCGAAATGAATAAAAGCTTTGGGATGTTATGGGGTGATACTCCCAAACAACCTGATTTGTCTTCCTGTCTACTATTACAATGGCTGAGCGGTTACCCTCAGCACGCTCAGAACCATTGTCAAATATCATAAAGCGGTCTTTACCTATATAAGAAACCCCGTGAGAGCCAAACACCTTCTGGTCGCCATTGTCGTACCATGAAGGTTTCTTGCCCTGACCATAGGCGCTGGGGTTTCCCCACCTGTAAACTATCCTGCCTGTTTTATGATCAACAAGATAAAACTCGCTCAGGTTTCTTGAATTTAAAAGCACCATATCCATTTCAGGTATGTACTCAACCACATTAAAATGGCTCCAGTCAAAGCCCGCATAATTGGGGCCTAGCTTTTCCGGGAGTACATAGTTTATATCAAGCTGGTGCGGGCCTGTTCCAATATGATCCCAGACATGCCATTCCCATATGATCTTGCCGTTCTTATCCACCTCACGCACAAAATCCATCCAGAATTCATTGTGATACTGGCCCATATCGTGGACCTCAAGGGGTATTGTTTTCGGGTCCCGCCCTTTTGCAATGGCTTCATCAATACTCTTTGCCTCCCAGCCAAGTATCAGGGTGTTACCGTTTGGCATGCGGTCAAAACAGTGATGCTGAATCTCTCTGGCGCTGTTCATCTTATATTCCCACACCACCCTGCCGTCCCAGTCTATCTCCTGAACAATGCCCCCTGCCCCGCCGATCGCTGCGGCTCTTTTTTCCATTACCCCGCCCCTTAAGAGATTCCCGTTTGGCAGCAGCATTGCATAGGATCCGGGTGTGTATTCAGATTCCCACTTGTGAACAAGGCTACCCTCCATATCTATAAGATAGGTGGTTTTGCTATTCATCATTGGCGCAAAAAGGGTATAGCCGCCATATGATCTTTCACTAACATACTTGAGCACGCCAGTCGGCCCCACAATAGCCTCATAAGAGAATACAGAACCAGATGATACAGCAATAATAAAAGAGATAATAAACCAGTAAATTTTTTTCATATTACCCTCCTGAAAATCATGCTTTTTGTATTATCTGCACAGTATGAGTCTTCCACTGTTTTTCCACTCAATAAATCTTTAAATTAGAAAAAGAAATACATTTTTAAAAAATTGAAGTCAAATATATACGCAGTAAACCGTAAAGGATTCTTATCAGGGTCATTAAAATAGGGCTTTACATTTCTCTCTTTTTTAACTAAAGCCCTAATAGATGAGGTGCATATTTATGAAAACATATTCGCTATATATATCAATTCTTATTGTATTCACATTCATCATTTTTAGTGCTTCCGCATCGGATGCAGGTGAATACAAATGGCTCAAGACACCAAACTATCAGACAGTTCTGGTATTTGCAGATGTAAAAGAGTGCGGGCAATTATCAGGATATATAAAGGATACTATAAAGGTTGTTCTTTCGCGCTCGGGTATCAAAGCTTCCATTTCAGACAGTCTTGTTTTTCAGTCTGTAGAAGAAGGAGAAGGATTTACAATGGAGCTAATGAACGGCAAACTGATAGAAGACAGCAAGATACTCTTTTATGTTTATGGTAGATGTATTGAATATGGTTCGGCCCTCATTTACCAGTTTAATATAAATTTCGCAACCTATGATAATAGAAGCTCACAAGCGCTTATCTATTCATCGCCCGGACACAGCGTGTTCGGGGCAGATTCAGTAAATGGCATTAAAAGAAAATTTAAAAGGCTCATGGAGGATGCAGCGGCTGATTATATCTCATCCAATAAAGGTCAGGCAAAACCTCATAAAACAAATAAATAAAAACCGGTTGACTTTTATGGGGCAGCCATTTTAGATATTTTCAACGTTAATTAATCAAAAACATCAGGAAAGGAATGAACAATGACACAAAGAAAATATGAGAGACTTGTATATGAATTTACACCTGAGTACAACGAGGCAGCGGCTGAAGGCGTAGGCACTGACTTTGTCTATTCCCCACAGGCATATTTCAGGGGTGCATGTCAGATACCCGGGGCAAAGTACAATGTGGGTTTTCAGATCTTTGTGAAACCATTCTTTCTTGACAGGACTCCCCACCGCCACCCTGTAGAAGAGTACCTGATATTCCTGGGCGGGACATTCCCCAATGTGTTTGAATTTGACGCTGATATCTCGCTCTGCCTTGGCGAAGAGATGGAGGAGTATATTATTACAAAACCCACTATTGTGCGCATACCTGCCGGGGTGCTCCACTGCCCACTCAATTTCAGGCGTGTTGACAAGCCGATCTTTTTTCAGGCGGCATGCATGCAGGGGATGTTCGGCGGTGTATATGATGGTAAGGAGATCTATTACAACGGCCCTGGCCAGTGCGTATATGATGCAGACAAGAAGTGCGACGCATGCAAAAAATGCCTGGATGATGACTGGGATAGATAGATTTTTATAAGGTGGTATTTTACATGCCACCTATTTTTTTTGAATCACAGAGATGCCCTATTCTACGCTTTTACTTGATTATTTTAACTATATCCCTGAACCTGGAGTGCTCTGCTGTCTTCATAAGTTCAAAAAGGGCCATTTCAACACAGGTCATTGTTGCGCCCATATGTTCCATCTTCTTTAAGGCAAGTTCCTTGTTTTTAGGGTCCCTTGATGCTACAGCATCAGTTACAATATGCACCTCATAGCCCATATCAATGAGTTCGACTGTGGTCTGATATATACAGATATGACTTTCAATACCTGATATAAGTATCTGTCTTTTATTGATCTTTTTAACTTCGTCCAGAAAAGCCCTTTCCTTGCAGCAACTGAAAGAGATCTTTGGTATAGATGTTACATCAGGCATAAGCCCTCTGATCTCCGGGATCGTGGGGCCAAGCCCCTTAGGGTTCTGTTCTGTCAGTATTATGGGTATATCAAGGCATTTGCTGCCATTTATAAGCTGGCCTGCGGCCTTGAACAGAGACTCCTTATCATGCATAGCATGTGCAAGGTTTCCCTGAATATCTATTACCGCGAGTATAGTATTGTTCAATTCGAGCATGGCTATCTTTTCTCCTTTTTATTAATCCCAGAATATACATGACATGGGGCACTCTCCCATTGCATCCAGTATGCAGGCCTCATCACCGCCTTCAGGTTTTTTCACAAAGGCCTTTTCAAGTTCATGATTTAATTCAAATACATCAGGACACAAATCAGCGCAGCTCCCGCACCCTATGCACTCATTTTCATCTATCCTAACCTTTCTGCCCATATCTTCTCCATAAATGTATGATTGTAAACGGCAGGTAATATATCATAATAAATGGCTTTATCCATTATTTTATGTCAAAAGACTTAAATAATAGCTTGAAATAATAAACAGTTTTTTATATCTCTACCATGACAAAATTTTAAAAGGCTGAAAAAGCATATAGCCCCAGGTAAAAGTATAAAAAATGCCTATAAAGCCATAACTGTGCAAAAAAATAAGGAGAATTGAATGACAAACAGAATTTTTAATTTTAATGCAGGCCCTTCTGCCCTTCCCCTGCCGGTACTGGAACAGGCAAAAGAGGAATTACTTGATTTCAATGGAACAGGGATGTCCATAACAGAAATCAGCCACAGATCAACTGCCTTTGATGAGGTGATAGATACTGCCATAGCAAGGGTAAAAAGACTTTTAAACCTTGATGAAAATTACAGTGTGCTCTTTATCCAGGGCGGGGCCAGTATGCAGTTCTGCATGGTGCCTATGAATGTGAGTGTTGCAGGAAAACCTGTTGACTATATAAACACAGGCACATGGTCAACAGCCGCCATAAAAGAGGCAAAGATACAGGGGCTGGATACAAGGGTACTTGCCTCTTCTGAGGACAGGAATTTTTCATATATCCCTTACGATGTAAAAGAGGATGGCAATGCCGCATATCTTCACTTTACCTCCAATAACACTATAAAGGGCACACAGTGGGCCAAGTTCCCGGAACCCAACGGTGTTCCCCTTATATCAGACATGTCTTCAGATTTTTTAAGCAGGGAATTTGATGCTAAACCCTTTGGACTCATATATGCCGGTGCACAGAAGAATATCGGGCCAGCGGGCGCTGCAATGGTTATCATAAGAAAGGATATGCTTGAGAGGACACCTAAAAACATCCCGACCTTTTTGAAATATACAACATTTTCTGAAAATAACTCCATGTTCAATACACCACCATGCTTTGTTATCTATATAACAGGGCTTGTTCTTAAATGGCTTGAAGAGACAATAGGCGGTCTTAAAAACATGGAAAAGCTTAATGATGAAAAGGCTGAAACCCTTTACTCATTCCTTGACAGCTCCGGCTTTTACAGGGGCACTGCTGATAAAGACAGCAGGTCAAAGATGAATGTCACATTCAGGTTGCCTACCGAAGATCTTGAAAAGCGGTTTGTCTCCGCTGCAACAAAGGCTGGCCTGGAAGGTCTTAAAGGACACCGTTCTGTTGGCGGATGCAGGGCCTCCCTTTATAATGCAACCACCATAGAGGCGGTAAAGAGTCTTGTTCAATTCATGAAGAACTTTGAAAAGAAAGAGGGGTAGTCTTGAGACGTATAAGGGTCGCCCAGCTCCTCTCCCTTGATAAGGGAGAGGACAATATCACGGTAATGGGGTGGGTAAGAACAAGGCGGGATTCAAAGGGAGGCTTCTCCTTTATTGAGGTCAATGATGGCTCCTGCCTTGGTAATCTCCAGGTTGTTGCCGACTCAAACCTGCCAAACTACCAGGATGAGATCATTAAAATCCAGACCGGATGCTCTGTAAAGGTAACCGGCAGCGCAGTACCTTCACCTGGCAAAGGCCAGAAAATGGAATTGCAGGCAAAAAGCATAGAGGTGGTTGGATGGGCAGACCCTGAAACATACCCCATGCAGAAAAAGAGGCACTCCTTTGAATTCCTTCGCACTATTGCACACTTAAGGCCACGTACAAATACCTTTGGGGCAATAGCCAGGGTACGAAATGCCATGAGCATTGCCATCCATAAATTCTTTCAGGAAAGGGGGTTTCTCTATATTCATACCCCTATCCTGACCGGAAGCGACTGCGAAGGCGCAGGTGACATGTTCCGGGTTACCCGATTTGAACTGGATAAGATACCCTTTAAAGATGGAAGCCCCGACTTTGAACAGGACTTTTTTGGGGCACCTGCCCAATTGACAGTAAGCGGTCAGCTTGAGGCAGAGATATATGCCCTCGCAATGGGTGATGTGTATACCTTTGGTCCAACATTCAGGGCTGAAAATTCCAATACATCACGCCATCTTGCAGAATTCTGGATGGTGGAACCTGAAATGGCCTTTTGTGACCTTGAGGGGGATATCAGGACTGCAACCGAATTTATCAAATATATATTAAAGTATGTCCTTGAAAACTGCCAAGAAGACATGGAATTCTTTAATAATTTTATTGATAAAACCATTATTGAAACCCTGGAAAATATCATATGTCAGGATTTCAGGATCCTGACATACACAGAGGCGGTAGATATACTCTCTTCTTCCAATGAACCATTTGAATTTCCCGTAAAATGGGGGAGCGATCTACAGGCGGAACATGAGAGATTCCTCTGTGAAAAGAGGTTTAACAGGCCTGTTGTTCTTATAGATTATCCTAAGGATATCAAGGCATTTTATATGAAACTTAATGAAGATAATAAGACAGTAAGGGCAATGGATGTTCTCTTCCCTAAGATTGGAGAAATCATTGGGGGAAGCCAGAGGGAAGAGAGCTATGAACTCCTTTTATCAAGGATAAAAGAGAATGGGCTTAATCCTGATGATTACTGGTGGTATCTTGAACTAAGAAAATTTGGTTCAGCACCTCATTCAGGATTTGGGCTGGGGTTTGAGCGGATCATCCAGTTTATTACAGGTATGGGAAATATAAGGGATGTAATCCCCTTCCCTCGCACACCTGGAAACATATCCTTTTAATAAAGGTGTTAATCCATTGAAACCTTTACCTTCTCTTTAATATCTATAACTCTGTCATTATTAATATTTTTATCATCCATGTGATAGACTACCGCTATAAGGTGCCTGCTTTTTTTGGCCCGGTCAACAGGGCTGATAATTAGGGAGCCAAGCCCGAATGTTGCAAAATCCATCACATCAAAACTGAGGATATCCCTGGCGCTTATTTCAGAAGGATATTCATATATACCTTTGTACTGGTTTTCATTCAGCCTGGAAATAAACATGGGGTTTCCTAAATGCCTTTCTGCCTCTCCTCGTTTCATACCCAAAAATACCGGGCCCCACTCCGGGGCAGTTGAATGCATCTTGACATAAACCCCGGTTGAGCAGGCTGTAAATAAAAAACACGTTCCCAGAAAAAGAATGAAAGGAATCCATCTTCTAACCATTTATCGTTGTCTCCTTATGTCAAAAAGATACCCTTTCTCAAAAATATTCAAATACCATGCCAATTATTTGATTGCACCCACCCGGAAAGGGGTAATTCTGGATGAAGCTTTCAGTCCCGCTTCCAGCGAATCAGCCAATTATTTGTTTTAATGTCTTGTGCAGAAAGATGAGGGCTGACCGCTTGCCCGCTAGGTAATATTTGCCGGTTACAGGGAAAGTACTTCATATCTGACGGCCTGCCAGAATTTACTACAAATTGACCTTTGGAATAAAAATGGTTTTAATGCTTTAATTTCAATGAGATATAATGATTAAAAAGCGCATTCACGGCAAAACATAAAATGGTACGATAATTGCTAATATCATTCGCATATATCAATCTTATTTGGAGGCATAGATGATAAACGGAATGCTTGAATCTTCCAGGGGTTGCATGAAAGAAGAATTCAGGATGGATATAATATCCAGCAACCTATCAAATATCAACGTTATCGGTTTCAAAAAAGACAGGATCTCTTTTCAGAATATCCTTGACAAGACATCAATGTCCGCCAATGCGCCCGCAAATGTAACAATAAGGCCTGATATGGAGCAGGGTGACCTGAATGGTACAGGAAACGCGCTTGATCTTGCTATTACAGGAAAGGGTTTTTTCAAGGTCAACACTGAAAATGGCATAAGATATACCAGAAAAGGTAATTTTACCCTTGACCAGGACGGTATGCTTACAACACAGAGCGGCGACAAGGTCATGGGCAAATCAGGCCCCATAAAGATAACTGGGGAAAATATAAGTATTGACAGAAAGGGCAATATCCAGACCGATGATGGTATAATCAGCCAGCTTGATGTTGTGGATTTTGAAAATTATAAAGGGCTCAGTAAAGAGGGAAAAACTTTTTTTATAAATCAGTTTGATGAGCCTGAAATAGAGCTCCCGACTGAGACAGCTATATCCCAGGGATACACAGAACTCTCAAATGTCAATGCAGCGGATGAAATGGTAAACATGATTCATGCTACAAGGGCATTTGAATCATACCAGAAGGCCATGAGGACTATTGATGATTTGAACAACCAGGCCATAAACCAGGTTGGAAAATTAAGATAATATAGAAAAGAAGGAGAAGAGAAATGATAAGAAGCCTTTGGACAGCCGCATCAGGCATGTCAGCCCAGAAATTGAACATGGATGTTATCGCACAGAACCTTGCAAACGTAAATACCAGCGGGTTCAAAAAAAGCCGTGCGGATTTTGAAGACCTCCTGTATCAGAACATGAAGTCGCCGGGTGCTGACACAAGTTCAGGCGGACAGATACCTACAGGCATCCAGATCGGTATGGGCACAAGACCTGTATCAGTGCAGAAGATATTCACCCAGGGGGATTTCCAGCAGACAGGTAATAAACTGGATATGGCCATTGAAGGGGATGGTTTTTTCAGGGTAATCAGCAATGGCGAAGAGGTCTATACCAGGGCCGGCTCCTTTAAACTTGACAGTGAAGGATACATTGTGACCTCACAGGGTGACAGGCTTCAGCCGGAGATTACAATACCGCAAACTGCCGTGGATTTCACAATTGATGCAGGTGGTATGCTTTCAGCAATGGAAGAAGATGGTAACACTATTGCAGCTTCAGGGCAGATTAATCTGTATAACTTTATTAACCCCTCAGGGTTAAAAAGTCTTGGCGGTAATTATTACAGCCCCACCCCTGCATCAGGTGAGGCCACAGAGGGTACTCCCGGCGTGGATGGACTTGGCACAATTGTTCAGAATTCTCTTGAAATTTCAAATGTTGATGTTGTTGAAGAGATGGTGAACATGATCGCATGCCAGCGCGCCTATGAAATATCATCAAAATCCATCAGGTCTGCTGATGACATGATGCAGATGGCAAACAATATAAAGAGATAGGAAAAAAGCCATGATAATTAATACTTTCAAGTCAGTCAAATATTCGTTAACTCTGTTTACAGCATGCATGCTGTTTTCATCCTTATCTCTTTCTCTTGAAATCAGGGTAAAGGATAAGGCGCTTATTGATGGTGACAAAGTCAATCTTGGTGATATAGCTATTTTTGAGCCATCAGATGATATACGCGTTGACAGGTTAAGGGCGATTGAAATCTCAGCGTCCCCTGCCCCTGATACAATACGTAAGATTGAAAAAGAGCTCGTTATGTACAGGGTGGCCCATCATATCAGCGGGAATAAGGATATTACCCTTAAAATGGCTGAAGGTATTGTTGTTGAAAGAGAATCACAGGTTATCTCAGGTAAAAGTCTTGAGAAGATATTCACAGATTATGTGCGTAAAAATTCACCCTTTGATCAGGATCAGATAATAATAGAAAACATAAATACACCATCATCTATAGCATTCCCAAAAGGAAGGCTGGATTGGGAGATAACAGAAAAACAGAACAATAATTATTCAGGAAATATCTCAATTAATGTGGAATTTTATTTAGAAGGTGAGCCACAGAGAAAGATAGTCCTCTCAGGAAAGGTCGGGATCATTAAAGAGGTTATAAAAGCGACCAGAAACATCAATAAAGGAGAGGTTATCACATCAAAGGATATAACCCTTGTATCAGAAAAAGGGAAAAACAATAAAAACTCAATATCAGGGATTGAAGATGTTATTGGAAAAAGAGCCACCAGAAGAATCCAGGTAGATCAGACTATCCAGAACGGTATGGTAATGGTACCCCCTGCTATCGAAAAGGGTGCTCAGGTAATGATAAGGGCCGAAAATGAAAAACTTGTCATAACTGCCTCAGGAAAGGCTCTTGAAGAGGGCAGCGTTGGTGACCAGATAAAAGTATTGAACATTGCAAGTGGCAAAGAAATAATAGCAACAGTAAAAAGAACTAATCTTGTACAGGTACAGTTCTGAAAAATATTAACAGGGAATAATTTCCCGGGAGTTAAAAATGGTAAAAGTAATTTTTATAATAACTATCCTCTGCATCACAGCAGTAACAGGCTGTGCCTCAAAAGTACCCCAGAGGCAGACCATGATGCCGGCAGTAATGCCCTCGGTAAATGCTGTAGCGTATGACAGGGATATTAATAAGAGAGAACCTGAATCGCTTGCAGGCATTTTTTCTGATGAAGTATCCAGGGATTTTTATCAGGACCTCCGCGCCCATAAGGTGGGTGATCTTGTTACTGTTAATATTGTTGAGACTTCCAAGGCCAGCAAATCTGCTGCAACACAGACAGGAAGAAACTCATCTATTGATGCTGGCATTCAGAATATGCTGGGCTGGGAAGGTAAAATTAAAAATATCACATCACTGGGAAACAGCGATGCACGTAATGCATTTAACAGTTCGAGCATGCTGAAGGGTTCACTTACCAACAGTTTTAACGGCACAGGGCAGACTTCAAGAGGCGACAGCATGACTGCATCAATAACTGCGAAGGTTATTGATGTAAAACCAAATGGCAATCTGCTTATAGAGGGGATAAGGGAGATAAGGGTCAACAGTGAAACACAGATAATTATTCTCTCCGGTTTCATCAGGCCGGTTGATATATCACAGGATAACACTGTACTTTCAAGTTACATAGGGGATGCAAAAATCGAGTATCTTGGAACCGGGGTAATAAGTGACAAACAGCGTCCCGGCTGGCTTACAAGGGCAGCAGACATTATATGGCCCTTTTAATGGAGGCAACAATGAAACAGGTTAAAAATAATAGACGTTTAAAACTTATTATCCTTACGGTCCTTGTAATTGCAGGTTATGCAACATGTGTTTCAGGGGCAAGGATAAAGGATATTGCATCTTTCAAGGGTGTAAGAAGCAATCAGCTTATAGGTTACGGTCTTGTAATAGGCCTGAACGGAACAGGTGATGGCAATTCAACACAGTTTACAACACAAACCCTCGCCAACATGATGGAACGTCTTGGAATACATACCATTCCTGAGAAAATCAAGGTAGATAATGTAGCAGGTGTTATTGTTACAGCAAATCTCCCCCCCTTTTCAAAAAAGGGGAGCACAATCGATGTGCTTGTATCATCAATAGGTGATGCAAAAAGCCTTCAGGGTGGAACACTTGTCATGACACCCCTTAAGGGCGCTGATAACAATATATATGCAATAGCCCAGGGGGCGCTGCTGGTAGGAGGTTTTGCCTCTTCAGGGGCTGCAGGAGGCGGCGTACAGAAAAATCATCCTACAGTAGCACGAATACCTAGCGGAGCGCTGATTGAAAGGGAAATAGCCTTTGATTTCAATTCACTGGCAGATATAACTATTGCCCTTGACCGTCCGGATTTTACAACAGCACTCAGGGTATCTGAAGCCATAAACAATACACTCGGGACTAAAAATGCTATCCCTGTGGATGCAGGCACAATAAGGATTAAGATACCGGAGACATTTGCAGAGAATCATGTCACCCTGGTATCTTCACTTGAACAGATAGAGATTCAGCCTGATATGGAAGCAAGAATCGTGCTCTCTGAAAGAACCGGCACGGTCATAATGGGTGAAAAGGCAATGATTTCACCGATCGCTATTGCCCACGGAAACCTGAGTGTTGAGATCAAGGAGAAAAAGGATGTAAGTCAGCCTGCGCCATTCTCACAGGGTGAAACAGTGGTAACGCCGGATACCGAAGTGAATGTGACAGAAGAAAATAATAAATTCCTGCTTGTAAGCCCGGAAAAGGCAGATATAGGCAGTGTGGTTAAAGCATTGAATGCAATAGGGGTTTCACCAAGAGACCTTATAACAGTATTCCAGGCAATAAAGGCGAGCGGGGCCTTACAGGCTGAGCTTGAGATTATTTAGTTTTTGTTAAAAGAAAGGCCATAACAGGGGGCATACAGTTAATGAAAGATATCTCCATAAAATCATTTGATCAGCCTTCAGCACTAAAAATTGCCGATCAAAAAGATGCCAAGCTGAAAAAGGCATGTATTGATTTTGAGGCTCTATTTACCTATGAGATGCTTAAAAGCATGAGAAAAAGCATAGAGAAATGCGATCTCTTTCATGGTGGACAGGCAGAGGAGATATATGAATCAATGCTTGACCAGGAGCTATCGCAGAATATGGCTGGAAAAGGGAGCAACAGCATCAGCGAAACTTTATATAATCAGCTCAAAAATATCAATTTGACCGAACAGGCAAAAAATGCAATTCCCGGAACTATCGACAGGGTCAGGGAAACCAGCACACGCCCTGTATGGCCTCTTGATGGAAAGATATCCTCATCGTTTGGCTTTAGAAAAGATCCGTTTACCGGAAAAAGAAAATTCCATGCAGGAATGGATCTGGCCGCTAAAGAGGGCTCTGATATTAAAGCTGTTATGTCTGGCCGGGTACAGATGGTAGATGAGCAGAAGGGATATGGCAAGGTCCTGGTTCTTGATCATGGAGAGGGTTATGCAACACTCTATGCCCATAACAGTGATATCACTGTAAAGAGCGGTGACTGGGTACAAAAGGGTGCAATCATTGCAAAGGTAGGCTCAACAGGCAGAAGCACAGGCCCGCACCTTCACTTTGAGGTAAGAAAGGACGGGCAGAGGCTTGACCCTGAAAAATTCTTTAAATTATGAGGTTAATGGCCCGGTTTAGAGGATATTTCAGCATTTGCGTTCTTGTACCGATATAAAAGATAAAGGAGTAACATGGAAAAGGATATTAACAGAATGAAAAATCTATACCTAAAAAGGGTATCACTATATGAAGAGCTGCTTAACTGTATAAAAAGGGAGAGTGATAACCTTATAAACCAGGATATTAAGGGTATCTGGTCATCCCTGGATGAGAAAAAGGAGATACTGGAGGCTATAGAAGAAAATAACAGGAGCTTTCCTGAAAATTATACTGTGAGCCCTGTACCAACAGATATTTCTCGGAATGACAAGAATTTGATAATGGATTTCAAGCGAAAACTCATGGATTTAAAGCAGGAAATTGGCACAAGGATCAATGAAAACATATCATTTATCAATGAAACGCTCACTTTTATCAACGACGTGTTCAACACCATCACAAATAGTGATAAAAAACCTGATACATATGGACGGGGCCAGAAAAGTAGAAATGGAACATCTAACCTAATTTATCATAACGAGGTTTAAAAATGAGCGGAATTGGCCTTGTACTTAATCTTGCAAAGGACGCAATACTTACACAGCAATATGCAATTGATGTGATTTCCCATAATATTGCAAATGTAAGCACTGAAGGGTATGCAAGACAGGTTCCAATGCTTGAGGCCCAGAATGCTGCGCCGTATGCAGGTCATTTATTCGGCAGGGGTGTAAAGCTGAGTGATATTCAGAGCGTTACAAATGCATTCATTGAAAAGCGTCTGCAGTCAGCAACAAGCAATCTCTCCATGATGTCTGAAAAAGAGACCTATATGAATATCATGGAGACTATCTTCACAGAAAATTCAGGCAACAGTATAAGCAATCAGCTTAGCCAATTCTGGAATGCCCTTAATGACCTGAATAATAACCCTTCAGGAATACCTGAAAGAAACATACTGACTGAATACGCATCTCTTCTTGCCCAGAGTTTTCAGGATACTAACAGTGATCTTCTAAACTTAAGCAAAGAGGTTAACAACTCGATAGAGGTAAGCATCAACTCCATAAATGAAATACTGGATCAGATTGCCGATATAAATAAACAGATACAACTGGTACGAATTACAGGGAATCCAAATGATCTGATAAATAAAAGGGATCTTCTGGTAAAAGATCTGTCCACTTATTTAGATATCAATACCTATGAATATGAAGACGGGACCATTTCTGTCAGCAGCAATAAGGGTTTTATGCTGGTCAACAAGCAGGCATCATATCACCTTGACTTTAATGGGGTTGATATTACATGGTCAACCAATTCAACCCCGATAACTGATAATATTAATGGCGGTAAGCTTGGCGGATGGCTCGATATAAGGGATGAGATAATTCCGAAGTTCAAGTCTGACCTTGATGAACTTGCAAAGGCAATAATATGGGAAGTTAACAAAATTCACAGCCAGGGAGTGGGGCTTAACGGATTTACCTCTGTCACAGGAACTTATAAAGTTACAGATTCATCTGAAGCTATTGGGAGCATTGATTCAGGACTTGACTATTATGACAGGATTAAAGATGGGAGCTTCAAGATCTGGTTATATAATGCTGACGGCGATGTTGAGTTAGAGGCAACAATACCTGTTGACACAGGTACATCCCTTGATGTCCTCAGATCTGTAATAGACGGGTATACTGGCTTGAACGCCTCAATTACAAATGGTTCACTGAATATCCAGGCTGACGCCGGTTACACCTTCGCCTTTTCAGATGACAACAGCAATATACTTGCAGCGCTCGGTATAAATACATTTTTTAAAGCCTCAAATGCCAGGGATATGGGGTTAAACGATATGATTATTGCCGATAAAAACTATATTGCAGCAGGCATAATAAGCAATGGGGAGATATATCCCGGAGATAACACAAATTCACTTAATCTGGCAAACCTCCAGTATCAAAATGTATCTGTAAAAAAATGGATCTATTCAAGGGGTGAGAGCCCAACCTCACTTGATGTTACAAATATTACAATGGATAATTATTATCATCAGATGGTAGGTTCAATAGGCATAGAGAGCCAGAGTGTACAAAGGGAAAAGGCCTATACCCTGGCGATACAGCAGGAGATGCAGGCGACAAGGGACAATATCTCCGCTGTTTCTCTGGATGAGGAGATGACAAACCTGATCAAGTATCAGCATGCCTATATGGCTGCTGCCAAATTAATAACCACCGCGCAGCAGATGCTTGATGAAATTTTAAAAACGGTATAACAAGGGTGTGACATGAGAGTAGCCAATAAAACATTATATGACGGCACCATAAGAAACCTTAACAGGACATCATCAGGGATGGTTGAGGCAAATGAGACTGTCTCAACAAATAAAAGGATCAATAATCTTTCTGATGACCCTGTAGGTCTTGTAGCAGTGCTGGGTCTTCGTTCATCACTTTCCAATCTTAATCAGATGGAAAGAAATATCTCCATGGGAAATTCATGGCTTAAGGCATCAGAATCAGCACTTACACAGGTGAATAATATACTCACATCCACAAAGGAACTCACTGTTGCAATGAGCAGCGCAAACACCAATGCCTCCCAAAGAGAGGGAAATGTTGACCTTGTAGATGGTTACCTCAAGGAGATAATCTCTCTTGCAAACAGCTCCACCGGAGGAAGGTATATCTTTGGGGGCACAAATACAGATACCATCCCCTTTGAGTTAGATGCTTCAGCTACACAGGTAGCATACTCAGGGAATGATACTGCATTTTCAATAAATATCGGTAAGGATTCGGTTGTTCCGGTTGGCAGAGACGGCAAGGATGTATTTGGAGCAAACTGGGATGACTCTAATATATTCAAAACCTTAGTGGACCTTAAGACAAGCCTTGAGACCAACGATATTTCCGGTATTCAGGGTGCAATGACAAAACTCGATGAGCATATGAAAAATATTAATGCCAATATATCTGATATAGGTGGCAAAACAATAAGGCTGGATGTAAAAAAAGAGGTAGTAACGGACCTGAAGCTCACGGATACCGAAAGAATGTCAGAACTTGAAGATGCTGATCTTGCAGCAGCAGTTATCAATCTGAAGTCAAAGGAGCTGGCATATAATGCAGCGCTCTCTTCATCATCAAAAATGATGCAGCTGAGCCTGGTTAACTTTATCTAGCTTCCTTTGTAGGGTCTGAGTTTTAGCTTGCTAGGTTTACAGGGTAAAAATATTTCTGGAGCCATGGAGGGTACCAGTGCTTGTATTAACAAGAAAAGTGGATGAAAGTATAACAATAGGGCATTTTATCACCATATCGATCTTGGAAGTCAAAGGGAATCAGGTAAAACTGGGCATCAAGGCGCCAAAAGATGTCCATGTAAACAGGAGCGAGATCTACGAAAAGATCATGAGTGAGAATATTAAAGCATCACAGACACAGATCGATCTGGATAATTTCCTGAACTCTATTGAAACGGGTGAAAAGTAAATAATGAACATTAAAACTTCAAGATTTGGCGATATAGAAATTGACAAAGGCAGGGTTATCCAGTTTCCTGATGGCCTGATTGGATTCCCTGATGACAAGGAATATATAGTCATGGAGCACAGGAGTGATTCCCCCTTCATGTGGCTCCAGTCTGTAGGTAACCCTGACCTGGCCTTTGTTATTATAAACCCTTTTCAGGTTTATCCTGAATATTTGAAGGATATCTCGCAAGAGGAAGAAAACGCCCTGAAACCGGACAATAATGAAACCGTAACGATATTTGCGATTGTAACCATACCTACTGGAAAACCTCATGAATCAACCTTAAATCTGATGGGGCCGGTTGTGATAGATCCTGTTACAAATAAAGGTAAACAGGTAATCCTGGCAAATTCGGGATACAGTCACCGGCACCCGGTCACTTTTAAGGCTGCGAGATAATAGGATATCTTTACTCTATTTTTTCAGGCAGAAAAGGAAATTATTCAATAATATCCTTGAAAAAATAGGTCTTACGTATTATATTTTGCATTACTTTTCTAATTCAGGGTTCAGTAATGAAAACAAATACGGATCTGGCAATCATTCCAGTTAATAATGAGATTAAACCTGCTAGGGTGATCTCCAGCAGAGCTATAGGCGCGTATAGCTCTGATAAGGATAAATTTGTCAGGCTCTCTTTTGCCAGCGAAAAATACAACCGTGTTGGAAGGACCTATGGCAGGGCAGGTAATGAAAAAGAGACAAGGGGAATGGGAGAAAATATTGACCTGTATGTATAGGAGCTTACCCTATTCATCAAACCCTCCCCTCTCCTTGAGCACCCTCCTCTGACAATAATAGATAAATTTTTTAAGTTCGTTCTGGTCATCCTTTTTTATTTCAAGTATTTTAAGACCTAAATCTATTTTACCGGTTTCCACATGTTTTGATATCCTTATAATCTCAGAAGTATCGATCTTGATATTCACAGGGGTTTCTTCCTGACCATATAAAAGGGAGCTGCCTACAAATTTTTGTCCCTTAAACAGGATATCCTTATTATGCTGGTTTATATCAGACTCTACCTGGATACCACCTTCACTTATATTTATAACCTGAAAGGTCATTTGATTGTCCGCACATCGGCAGGACAACGTTACCCCTGAAGGAACAGCCACCCTGAAGTAGTTGCGTCTCTGTGTCCTCTCTATATATTCAGGAAAAGGGAACTTGATCCTTCTTCCATGTATACTTTTGATGGTTGTCTTAAAGCTGTATCCTATCCTTTCTCCGTCATTAAACTGGAAATAGCATTTTTTATCTTTAGCTATAGGGGCTTCAACACCGGCGCTGCCAGGATAATCAATAAAAAAACCCGGATTCTCGCTTTCAGACAGGCCCAGAATTACAGTGAGGCCGTCAAAATCGGTGCCCATCACATGGATATACAGTATGGTATGATCCTGTTTTAATTTCTCAAGGATGGCAAACATCTTTTTACCGCTGATTTTTTCAATATCTTCCATAACTGTATCCCATTACTTTCCTGCTCTGACCATACATATCATAGAGATGCAATACCTGTGCCCGCCCTTGAATCCTGTTCCAAGCTCATCAGGAGATTGTCCCATTATTTTTATCTGATTTCATTACCAGGCGATGTATCAATACATATACAATAACTGAGAGTAAAATAAAACCCAGAATCCATATATAATGCTCTTGTATCATTGCCTTTCCCCTGTGCACCAGATCACTGTATGTCATATCGCCTGAAAGCATTCCGAGATAGTAACCAACCCATATAAGAATAGCAGACCAGATCCCTGCGCCAAGAGCTGTAAAAAATGAAAACCTGGATAATGGCATCTTCGCTATGCCTGCTGGGATCGAGATCAACTGTCTTATAGCAGGAAGAAGGCGGCATATGAAGGTGGCAATCTCTCCATATTTTAAAAAAATCTCCTCTGACCTTGTGAGCACTTCCGGTTTTATAAAAAAATACCTGCCGTATCTGTATAGAAAAGGCCTGCCCAGATGCATTGCCAGATAATAGTTGATGTATGCCCCTGCAAGGGAGCCGACCAGACCGCATGCAAACACAACTGCGAGGTCAATATATGGTTCACCGAAAGTCAATTCACCCCTGTATGCCATGAAACCGGCAGGGATCAAGACCACCTCACTGGGGAAGGGAATAAATGAGCTCTCTATGGTCATAAAAAGGAAGATCATGAGAAAACCCCATACATGTGCATACTGCACTGCCCACTCTATGTGTTCGATAATTATTTCAGTCATGTTTAGTTAATTTACCCCCGGCTGATGCTCATCCTTTACAAGATCAAAAACTGTTTTTACAGGGCTGAAGGTTGCAGCAGGCACCTCAATAAAGACAGTATTCCAGAAGGCCATTGAACCATTCCAGAGCCCCGGCAGTTCAAGCGCCTTTAGATCCCTGCCATTCTGGGATTTAATAGAGATAAAGCCTGCATCATTGTCTACATACTCTCTCAGGTTATATGGATTCCCGCAGTAATCCCTTAGACCGCATACAAGATCAACCGGGTTGAAATGGGTGGCTGATTTAAATGCCTGCTTTTGATCCGACTTATCCAGATCAATCTGTGATGACTCAACAATCTGTATGGATGAGCCTTTGCCTGCCTTAGTAACCCAGAATGGCCCTCCCCCCGGTTCACCTTCATTCTTTACCATACCGCATACCCTTAATGGCCTGTTAAGAATACTGATGAGATATTCTCTTTGTATGCTGACAGGACTTTCTGTTAAACCATTATCAGGCGTAATACAAAGAGACTCTTGTATAAATGTGAAGAGTGATTTTATATATTGTTCATCCGGTTTATCCTCTATCAGGGTTTTAAGATATCCGAATATTTTATCCTGGAGCTCTATCAGAAAACCACCAATAGCCTTTTTGTATTTATAGGTAATATCCTTAAACCTGTCATGGCTGACATTATCTATATTCTTGATAAATATAATATCACCTTCAAGGTCAGAGAGATTTTCTATCAGGGCGCCATGACCTCCCGGCCTGAAAACAAGAGCGCCATTTTCATCCCGGAATTGCACATTATCCATATCAACAGCGATTGTATCTGTATGAGGCATCTGGCATGAATATGCTATTTCATATAAAGCCCCTTCCCTTTCATAAAGGCCAAGGACAGAGTCAATGTACCCCCTCACCCGTGTCTCATGTTCAGGGGAGATGGTAAAATGAATCTTTACCCGACCAGTCCTGTCAGCGGTATAATTGAATGCCTCAACAAGGTGTTCCTCAAATGGGGTTCTTGAATGGGTATCATACCTGTGAAACGGTATTAAACCCTTGGGCATATTTGACAGGTTAATGCCTTGTTCAGACAATAGACAATCAAGTATCCGGCTGATATTTTGATCTTTAACAGCAGTATCAATGTCATTGCCCCGCTCTTTCATTATTTTTTTCAGATCATCATAAAAGGCATATCTATCAAGGTCATGAGTAAATGCAATAAGAGGTTTATATTTGTCATCAGATGATATTGATACAGGGACATCCATAATTTTTATTTCATTGTAAACCTCAAGCATATATTTGAACATCCTGGAGGCTGCCCCTGATGCAGGTACAAATTTCATGCACCTGCCCTGCTTCTGTGCCTCATCAAATATTCTGATGTAATCATCAATTTGATTATCATTCAGAGCAGTTATTCCGTCATTAATGGTACAGGGTCGTAGAATCTTTGTGAAGGGTATCCCTTTTTTAAAAATGTTTATCTGGGACATCACCTTTTCAGGTGTCATCCCGTGGGCGGATATCTGTGAAAGATCAGCGTGATCAAATATCTCTTTATTCATAGCAACTCCGATTACCGGTACAGCATTGTATTAAAAAAAATGTTATCAGAGGATATATGAAAGCAAAATCAATGCCAATATAATTTTAAATATTATTTTCCGATAGATACTGTTATCTAACAGCAGCCTGTTTTTAAAACCTCTTCTATTTCTCTGTTGAAATCATTCCACAAATATTCCCCCTTTAATAAAGAAGTAATAAAACCAGCCATAAGCTTCTTGACATTTTGATCTTGGATGTAGTGTAAAGAACACGATCATTTTTTATAATTTAAGAGGTTTAGTGTAAAGCAATAAATAAACAATACGATAGACAATAATTAGTATGTTAATTTACCGATTGTTATTGGAGATCTTAAAAATTATATGATACCTTTTCCTGACATCACTCCTTATATTTTCAAAATAGGCCCTTTCCAGATAAGATGGTATGGGCTCATGTACCTGATCGGGTTTCTTGCTGCTTATTTACTTATTAAACGTCAGGAGACGCGGGAGATCATATCAATTATACATGGATGAGATAAAGGTTCACTGAATCCGCCAAAGAATATCTTTTCGGGCAAAATAGGAAATCGATTAAGACCATCAAGTATGACCTTAAAAACCTCTTCTGACATCTCGCCAGGGGCTTCGTCCCAGACATTCCGAATACAGGTGCGGCAATTGAGGTTACACTTGCTTGTAACCTCAATATAGAGTTTTTCAAGACGCATTGGAAGGCAGAGGGTAAGGGAGCTTCCTTTTTCCGAGAATTTTATCTGATCCCCTGATTTAATTCCCATTCCTGCTGCTGTTTCCGCAGGTATTATAAGGTTGCCTGATGAGTCAGCACTAAAAAATTTATTTTTTATAGGCATTTACAACAAATTACCTGCTAAGTTCCTCTTCTATATTTTCCACAAAGGTCTTTATCTCGTCCCTTACCCTTCGGTAATGCCTCAAAGCTTCATCCTCATCCGAAATCCCTTCAGATAGCCTTGGCGGATCATCAAAACCCCTGTGCAGCAATCTTGTCTTTGCAGGGAAGAATGGGCATGCCTCATTTGCATTGTCACAAAGGGTAACAACATAATCAAATTCCATTGCACCCAGGGAATCTATATCCTTTGACCTCTGTGATGAAATATCCACACCAGCCTCAGCCATTACCTTAATGGCCTTTGGGTCAACGCCCTTTGGGGCGATGCCCGCGGAGTATGCCATGAATTTGTCTTTTTGCAGATAGTTTGTCCATGCCTCTGCCATCTGGCTGCGGCATGAGTTGCCTGTACATAAATAAAGTATCTTTTTCATAATAACTTAATCACTTCAATGGAAACCAAGAATTATTACTTTGTTACTCCTCCTGCTGAGGGAAACCATTGTCTGGTCTTAACACATATCCTTACCAGCATAAGCATAACAGGCACCTCAATCAGAACACCAACCACGGTTGCAAGGGCTGCCCCTGATGAGAGGCCGAAAAGCATGGTCGCTGTTGCAATAGCCACCTCAAAATGATTGGATGCACCTATCATTGCGGCAGGCGCTGCGTCTTTATAACCCAGTTTCAGCCATCTGGCCAGGCCATAGGCAAGCCAGAAGATCAGGTTTGTCTGTATAAAAAGAGGGATTGCGATCCACAGGATAGTAAGCGGATTCGCAACAATCACATCTCCCTTGAAACTGAATAGCAGGACTAGGGTAATAAGCAGGGCAATAATGGTAATGGGTGTAAGTATATGCAGGAACCTTTCCTTGAACCAAACCTCTCCTCTTGCGCTTATAATGGCCTTTCTGGAGATAAACCCTGCAACAAGCGGAAGGGCAACATATATACCTATAGAGAGCAAAAGGGCCTGCCACGGCACCGGAAGCCTTCCTATTCCAAGTAAAAAGCCTCCAAGAAGGCCATACAGAATAAGCATGGTAAGTGAATTGATGGCGACCATAACAAGGGTAAGGCCGTCATTACCGCGCGCAAGAAAACCCCACACAAGAACCATTGCCGTGCATGGAGCTATCCCTAAAAGGATACACCCTGCCAGATAGCTCCGCCAAAGCGGCACCTCAAGCATCTTTATCCCTTCAACCATGACCACTGTGCCTGCGCCATGGGTTGCTCCTTCGGCAAGATCAAGCCCGAAAGGCATCTTGACATGATCAATCGCCTCAGGCCCGATAAGATTGTAAAAAAGGGTGCCAAGAAAGAAGATGGCAATCGCATACATGGTAAAGGGCTTTATGGCCCAGTTTACAATAAGTGTAAGCAATACCGGTTTACCGCTTTTACCTGCCTTGATAACCTCGGCAAAATCTATCTTTACCATGATAGGGTACATCATAAAAAATAGACATATTGCAATAGGTATGGAAACAACAGGGGCATCACCCACATAGATGGACATACCATCCAGGTATTTTGCAAAACCAGGGGCTATCTTTCCCAGGACTATACCGACAATAATACAAAGGATAACCCAGATATAGAGATATTTTTCAAAAAAACCCAGCCCCCTTGCCTCTACATTTTCTGTCATATTACTCTCCATAAATATATTACCAATGTTAAACAGATGTTAGAAAAGGATTTACAATAAAATAGATAGCCAATAACAGGATAACCACCCCTGCGCCTTTTCGAAACCAGCTCCCGGCACCCTGCCATCTGCTGTTATCCATTATGCTCTTCACAAACCCGGTAAAGCTCCCTGCAAAGACAATAGGCAGGCAATGGCCTATTGCAAAAAGAATAATAAACAGGATACCAGAAGCAATCTTTTCCTGAACTGTAATGATCGCAAGGATTGGAGCAATAAAACCGAATGTGCATGAACCTGACAGAATGCCATATGCCAGCCCAAGACCAAGGGCCCCGATAAAGCCCCTGAAATTGAGTTTATACAGCAGGCTACCGGATGCTGTACATTTTTCAACCCCGAGCATGCCAAGAGCAATCCAGATAAGAATAATTCCTATAATAATCTGCCAGTAACTGCCTATATCTCCAAGCATTCTGCCTAAAAGAGCACAGATAATACCCACAAGGGCGATGGAAATAAACAGGCCGGTAGAAAATAAAACAGAGTATATCCCTGCTTTTTTTGGTGTCAGCATTGCCTCCTGACCGCCAACGTAACCGACTATAAGGGGGATTGATGCAAGATGACACGGGCTGAAAAGAACGCTTATAACGCCCCATAGAAAACAACCGATAGCCGCCAGCATCGGGTCGGCGGTAATCCACTCATTAATAGTAAGAAATATAGAATCAAACATTAACTAATTCTCCAAGCGAAGCAGTATTATTCGACACCCATTTTCTTTAGCTGGGCAATGATTTCCTTTTCGCTAAAAAATCCCACATGCCTGAATACCTCTTTACCGTCCTGATCAAAAAAAATCTGTGTAGGCAGGGCTTTGAGCCTGTAAACATACTGCTGTTCAGGGTCTTGCAGGAGGTTTATAAAGACTATTGCGGCCTTCCCCTCAAATTTTACTTTCAATTTTTCCAGTATAGGCGCCATCATCTTGCACTGGGTGCATGTTTTTTTACCAAGTGCAATCATTGTAACCATGTCTTTAACTGGAAGATTTTTAAGAAATTTCTCGTGTTCTTCCGGGGTAGCTGAACTGGCAAATGACCCGATTGTTATAAGCAAAAAGGAAATAATGAGTATTATTAAAGATTTCATTTTTTTACTCCATGTATATTATTAGCCCTGTTTAATAGCCTTAATGTAGGCTGAAAACACCATATTTTCAATATTCTCACCAATCTCCCATTGGCGAATTATATTACTACTGTTTTCCTTTGGCCCGATTGATATATTTTCAAATCCGCAATCATTTAAGATTTTCTTCACCTCTCCAGGTGAAATTGCCCCGGAGACTCAGCCGGTATATGCATCCGGATTATTGAGGATATGGTCCGGGATTTCACCTGATCTCAGCACATCCGAAATAACTATCCTTCCTTCAGGTTTAAGGACACGAAATATCTCACTGAAGACCTTACCTTTATCAGGAGAAAGATTTATCACACAGTTTGATATAACCACATCAACCGAACCGTCCTGAACAGGAAGCTCTTCTATTTTACCTGATCTGAAATCGACATTTTCTATCTTCAGCTTTTGTGCGTTTTCTCCGGCCTTTTTAACCATTTCGGGAGTCATGTCCACACCAATTACTTTGCCGGTTTCCCCAACAATCCTTGCCGCAAGAAAGGCATCGAACCCTGCCCCACTGCCCAGATCAAGCACTGTTTCTCCTGCCTTGAGTTCTGCCTGGCTCAATGGGTTTCCGCACCCAAGCCCCAGGTTTGCCTCACCGGGGGCAAGACGAAGGTCTTCATCCGTGTAATCAAGGGCCTTGCCGAGTTCCTCGATCGAGATATCTGCTCCTGTTTCTCCGCAGCATGAAGAACAGGCCATACCTCCTGATTTGGCAATATCAGAGTATTTTTCAATTACGATCTGATGAATCTTTTCTTTTTGTATTTCAATACCCATATTTTATTTATGCCCCTCCACGATAGCATACCTTTTTAATCTCATCTTTTACCCTCTGTATCTCAAGATGTTTGAGATCAAAATCCTTACTCTTCTTGATCCCCAACTCGGTCAGCACAATATAATCCTTTAATGGAACTTCTGCCCTTGCTAGCGTAGCCTTTGCACAACCTACTTCACACCCGTCTATGGCTACCAAGTGGGGCACATCCTTTGCTGACTGGACAAAGCCTGAGAGACCTCCACCTATCCCTGCAAGGCAAAACATCTTGCCAAAACCCTCCTGTGTAAGCTCAACAGCAGCCCTGTTTGAGAGCTGCCCTACATTTGAAGCCCCTGAACAGGCGAGAATCATTATATTTCCATTTGTTGTACAGCAATTTTCTGCCATGTTAATACCCTCCTTTTATTATTGTTGTATCCAACCCTTAATCTCTTCTTTGGTTGGTATCTTGCCAACACTCTTTACCTTGCCGTCAACAACAATCGCAGGTGTTCCGAACACACCATGTTTGGCTATCTCAAGGAGATCTGTTACCTTTACAACCTCTGCTGAAACACCGGATTCAATAATTGCCTCCTCCACACTCTTTTTCACAGCCTCGCATTTTTTACATCCAGGGCCTAATACCTTAATTTCCATGATGACACCCTCCTTTAAAAAATTACTTATTGTTCACCGCTAAGGCGCAAAGATCGCAAAGGGTTTTAATTTTAATCTTTTTATCTTCTTGTCTTTCTCTGCGTCCTCAGTGTCTCTGCGGTGAAATCTCACATTTTTTTTCACCGCTAAGACGCAAAGATCGCAAAGGGTTTTATTCTTTGAATTCGTTCACCATCCTTACTATCCCATTTTTCATAACAGGCACATTAAAGTTTAAAATAAAACCAAGGCATTTACCTGATAATTTTAGATAGGTCAGTAATTGTGCCTTGTGAATGGGTTCTATTTTTTCACAGGACTTCAATTCAAGAATAATGACCTCTTCTACTAAAATATCCAGCCTGTAACCGCAATCGAGCTTTATTTGCTTGTAAACAACAGACAATTCCTTTTGCCTTTTAAAAGATATACTTCTTAGATTTAACTCATGACATAGACATTGTTCATAAGCAGACTCTAATAGACCTGGACCCAGAGTTCTATGAACCTCTATTGCTGCGCCAATAATATCATTACTGATTTTATTCAAGTCCATAAGTTAATGCCCTATCTGATAATGTTTTTGTTTTCAGTCCTCTTAAGTAATTAACATCTTTGCGTACTTAGCGTCTTTGCGGTAAAAAAAATATATTATTCACCTCCAAGGCGCAGAGAACGCAAAGGGTTTTAATTTTAATCTTTTTATCTTCTTGTCTTTCTCTGCGTCCTCAGTGTCTCTGCGGTGAAATCTTACCCGGTAATCCACCCATATGTCATTCCTGCAACAGTAGACAAAACAACAATAATTGTACAAAATACTGCTGTCTTTTTTATCCCCATCACCCCGCCAATTACCAACATATTAGGTAGAGACAGGGCCGGCCCGGCTAAAAGCAGCGCCAGCGCTGGCCCCTTTCCCATGCCTGCGCCAATAAGCCCCTGAAGTATGGGGACTTCAGTAAGGGTGGCAAAGTACATCAATGCCCCTCCCACAGCAGCAAAAAGATTTGCCAATATTGAATTGCCACCCACCAGGTTCTCTATATAATGTTCAGGTATCAGGGCAGGATGACCCGGTCTTCCGAGCATGAACCCGGCAACAAGCACGCCGGCTCCCAAAAGGGGTAAAATCTGTTTCATGAACCCCCATGTGGATTCTACCCAAATAATTCTTTCATCCCTGTCAAACCACTTTTTAAGCATAAAACCCAGTATAACTAAAAGGGCAATAGTGATGTACCATTTGATTGAAAATATAAAAAGCCAGATGCCTGTTGAACCCTCTGCCGGTCTTGCAAATGCAGCAAATATCAGGATAAGAACCATTGTAAATATAAACGTGGCATCCTGTGTGAGTGTGCGGCCTTTTTCCTCTTCATCAGGGAGATAAACTTGCCCCGCCTCTCTTTCTGCATCATCCTTTCTAAAGATAAAAGCCATTAAAAGACCGGTTATTATGGCAAAGAGTACAGCGCCTATTGCCCTTGCTAAGCCAAGCTGCCAGCCGAGGATCCTGGCTGTTAAAACAATAGCCAGCACATTTATGGCCGGGCCTGAATAAAGAAATGCAGTCGCAGGGCCAATACCCGCACCCCTTGTGTAGATACCTGCAAAAAGGGGCAGAACTGTACATGAACAGACGGCCAGTACTGTACCGGATATGGATGCAACCGAGTATGATAATATTTTGTTTGCTTTTACGCCAAAATATTTAAGCACCGATGCCTGTGAAATAAATACCGAAATAGCGCCTGCAATAAAGAATGCCGGGATAAGGCATGTGAGCACATGCTCCCTTGCATACTCCTGAAGCATCATGAATGCCTCAATGCCTGATCGCCTGATTATTTCACTGTTCCATGGTATAAAATAGGCAGCGATAAAAATGAAAATGATTATGGCTAATTTGGTTTTTTCTTTCATCTCTCAATTCTCAGTTATTTTCATATTACATCATTATATTCCTATATAGCTATATAGATGATATGTTCCCTTATCTGCAGCAGATCTCCTCACGATTTAGCAAAGGAAGTTTTTTCATAATGGTCTCAATCTCCTTTTCATCCTTTAGCCAGTGTTTGAGGTTACCAAGAAGACTTGCAGCATAGGGTGATCCATTTCCATCAGCAAGCTGGTAATCAACCCATAACCCATTCTTCATACTCTCAACCAATCCTGCATCTTCCAGTATTTTAAGGTGTTTTGATGCGCTTGGCTGGGCTATCTGGAGCGCCTCTCTTATTTCACAGACACACATTTTTTTATATTGAAGCATTTTTACTATCTTAACCCTGTTAGGGTCAGACAGGGCCTTCATCACCTTAAGAAAATCTTTCATTAGCATCTCCATATATATTCTTTTTTTGGAATATACTCCCCCTCTCTTACAATGTCAATGATGTTTCCGGAAATAAAAACATAGCTTAAATAACTTCTCCAGCCATCCAGTTTCGGCATCCTGCTTTTTCCTTTCAGCTTTACCTACAGCCTAAAGTCTATAGTCTAAAGTCTATAGTCTAAAGTCTATAGTCTATAGCCTATAGTCTACAGCCTGTACTTTCTTCTCTTGCTCATTGATCCCTTTTCTGCTAATACAAACCAGTCAAAAAAATAAGCAATCCAAGCAGTTAAACATGAATAAGACGTAACACATAATAATCGGACACAAAAAGACCAGTTAGCGTTAGATCATAAAAAGGAGATATATAATGGCTGAATCAATTCAAAGCCTTATTGCCAGAGGCGAAGGCATTGATATTGAATTCAAGACCTGCCGCAATCAGTTGAACAGGGACATCTATGAAACTGTATGCGCATTCCTTAACCGTCATGGCGGGACCCTGCTTTTAGGTGTAAAGGATGATGGAACTATTGAGGGGATAGCTCCTGATGCAATAGAACAGGTCCGAAAGGATTTTGTAACTGCCATCAATAATCCGCAAAAGCTTATCCCTCCAACATATCTCTCTATCAACGAGACCGAAATCGAAGGAAAAAAGCTATTGCGTATATATGTGCCTGAAAGCTCTCAGGTGCACCGCTGTAACGGCCGTATATATGACAGAAACGAAGAGAGTGATCTGGATATAACAGACCATACCGCACAGGTAGCCCTGCTTTACCAGCGCAAACAGGCCACATACAGTGAAAACAGGGTTTACACCTGGATACAGCCGGGTGACCTTCGTTCAGACCTGATTGAAAAATGCCGCCGCTATGTCCGCATCAACAAACCCCAGCATCCCTGGGGGGGATATGCAGGATATCGATCTGATCAAAAGTGCCCAGCTCTATCAACCCCAGCCTGAAACAGGCAAGATGGGTATAACTTTAGCTGGTGTGATGCTGCTTGGGACAGACGACCTCATCCTCAAGGTATGCCCACCTCATAGAACCGATCTTATCCTGCGAAAGGTTAATGTTGACCGCTATGATGACCGGGACCTGGTTATCACTAATTTGATAGATAGTTATGACCGCATACTTGATTTTATTAAAAAACACCTTGCTGATCCATTCTACCTTGAGGGTATTGAGCGCCGCAGCCTCAGGGACACTATCTTCCGGGAGGTTGCATCTAATCTGCTTATACACCGTGAATATACCAGCGGAGCTACAACAAGGCTCATAATTGAATATGGGCGGGTGGTTACTGACAACCCTAGCCGGCCCCATGGCTTTGGAAGGCTGGACCCAGAGACCTCTGTACCCTTTCAAAAGAATCCTGTGATCGGTTCCTTTTTCAGACAGATAGACCGGGCAGATGAACTTGGCTCCGGTATGCGCAAGATGATGTTTTATGGCAAAAAATATGGCGGAGAAGACCCACAGCTTATCGAAGGTGACATCTTTCGCACAGTGATCAGTGTCCCGGAATATGGTGCTAATCCCGCGGCGAAATATGAGATTGTTCAGACTGGGGCCGAGTCGCAGCCAGAGTCGCAGCCAGAGTGGCAGCCAGAGTCACAGCCAGAGTCACAGCCAGAGTCAAAAAGTAATTCAGCCGAAATAATTCCAAGCTCTCTCAGTGTAAACATTATGAATATATTAGAAAAAGGCTCATTATCTAAAAAAGAAATACCAAAACAACTGGGGCAGAAAGAAATCTCAGGACAGTTAAATCTTATTATAAGGGATTTAAGAAATAAGGTTTTAATTGAATATACTCTGCCTGATAAGCCCAAAAGCCGTTTGCAGAAATACCGGCTGATTGAAAAAGGTAGTTTGTTCCTTAGCAGTATGCAGGGAGACAAAAAGAAATAAACAGGGTGTCTTAATCGGATGAAAGGTTGGGTGAAAGGTTGGGTGAAACAGCATGTCGGGTTATTCCTCAATTGTGGAGAAAGGCAATAACGGACAGCCTGTTTATATAATTTTAACCTGCTTTCAGCTTTGAGCTTTCCTATATCTATTACCTATGACCCATAACCCATAGCCTATTTCTATTCTTCTCTTGCTCATTGATTCCTTTTCTGCTAATACAAACCAGTCAAAAAAATAAGCAATCCCATGTAGTTATACATTTAACAGGGTGAAAACCGGCCAAACAAATGCTGAATCACAGTTGGATCAGGTTTTGAATTTTGTGCTGTTATATTTATTCAATAACTCTCATTTCGAGGTATTAACCGAGAAATCTAATTAAAATAAAAGTAATATTATCTTACACCATACTTCGCCAAGGATAGCTGGAATATATAAGGAATAGAATGGCAAAAAACAATAACAACAAAACAAACGGCTTTGAACAGAATTTGTGGGATACAGCCAACAGGCTTAGGGGCAGTGTTGAGTCTTCTGAATACAAGCACGTTGTACTGAGTTTGATCTTTCTTAAGTTTGTTTCGGACAAATTTGAGGAGCGCTGTGCGGAGCTGATAGCAGAGGGCAAAGAAAAATATACTGACATGGTGGAGTTTTATACCATGAAGAACGTGTTCTATCTACCGGAGACTTCGCGCTGGAGCCATATACAGCAGCATGCCAAACAGGGTGATATTGCAATCAGGATCGACTCGGCCCTGACTGCCGTGGAAAAGAGCAATGCCTCGCTCAAGGGTGCGCTTCCTGACAACTACTTCTCCCGCATCGGCCTGGATGGCAGCAAGCTCGCAGCACTGATTGATGCAATCAATAATATAAATACTGTAGAGGACAAAGAGGAGGATGTAGTAGGCCGGGTCTACGAATATTTCCTCGGTAAGTTTGCAGCCTCAGAGGGTAAGCTTGGGGGTGAGTTCTATACTCCCAAGTGCGTGGTTAATCTGATTGCGGAAATGATAGAACCATACAAAGGCAAAATATATGACCCCTGCTGCGGTTCGGGCGGTATGTTTGTGCAGTCCCTCAAGTTTGTGCAGAGCCATCATGGCAATACCAAGGATATTTCAGTTTATGGACAGGAGTTCACCTCCACCACCTACAAGCTGGCCAAGATGAATCTGGCGGTTCGCGGTCTTTCAGCCAATCTGGGAGAAGTCCCGGCTGATACATTCTTTAAGGATCAACACCCTGATTTGAAGGCCGACTATATAATGGCCAATCCGCCATTTAACCTGAAGGAGTGGCGGGCTGCCGATGAACTGGTTCATGATTCGCGCTGGAGCGGTTATGAAACCCCGCCAACAGGCAATGCCAACTATGCCTGGATTCTTCACATGGTCTCAAAACTTTCAGAAAATGGCGTGGCCGGTTTTGTTCTGGCCAATGGGTCCATGTCCACCAATACCAGCGGTGAAGGTGCTATCCGTCAAAAGCTGGTTGAGAATGATCTGGTAGACTGTATGATTGCACTCCCCGGACAACTCTTTTACACCACACAAATTCCGGTCTGCCTCTGGTTCTTGAGCAAAAATAAGAAGGCTGACCCCGAACGCGGTTTTCGCAACCGTGAGGGCGAAACACTTTTTATTGATGCCCGCAAGATCGGCTCTATGATCAGCCGTACGCAAAAGGAACTCGATACTGAAGATATCGCATCCATCGCCAGAACCTACCATGCATGGCGTGGTGAGAAAAAAGATGGAGTCTATGAAGATCAGGCCGGTTACTGTAAATCCGCGACACTTGCAGATATAAAAAAACATGACTTTGTGCTCACTCCCGGTCGTTATGTGGGCGCAGCCGATATTGAAGATGACGGCATCGCCTTTGAAACCAAAATGGCTGAGATGAGCCGGACGCTTTATGCACAGATGAAGGAGTCTAATAAGCTGGATGAGGTGATTCGTAAGAATCTGGAACAACTGGGATTTGGAGAACCTTGTGACTGAATCTAACCGAATTGAATACAAACAGCAAGTTCGGGAAAAAGGTTCGGGAAAGAAGTTCGGGAAAGACAACTGATGCTTTGCAAAAAGTGGAACAGCTTATTCCACATACAACTTGGCCACAGGCTGTGTCCAAATTGTTACAGAGTATCAGTTGACACAGGCCTTGCCTGATAATCTGAAATCAAGCCTTCCATCCATTGAAGAGATGGAAGCAGAATTCAGTGGAGATTTAGATTAGGAATAAATGTCGCGGATTATGTTAAATAGTATTCTTTTTGAGTTGGGATGGATGAGATGAATCTGATGACTTGCCTACAGATGGAAGAGGTTATGAAGTTGGATTATTTGACTTGGAAGGGGTTGGGTTATGGGGAGTGATTGGCCCTTAAAAAAGTTTGGTGACCTTTTCAATATCAAACATGGCTTCGCATTCAAAGGTGAGTATTTCACTGATGTCGAGACACGTTACCTGCTCACGACGCCAGGAAATTTCGCTATAGGTGGAGGATTTCAGAATGATAAGCCTAAATACTACAATGGGCCAATCCCTGATGATTATATTTTAAATGCTGGTGACATCATCGTGACAATGACTGATCTGAGCAAGGCTTCAGATACACTTGGAAATGCGGCTATTGTTCCAGAAGACTCAAACATCTGGTTACATAACCAACGCATTGGCCTTCTTGAGTTTAAAGATCCAACCAAAAGTCACCCCAAATTTATAAGCTATCTACTTCGTTCATATGAATACAGAAGCTGGATAATCGGATCTGCAACAGGAACGACTGTCAAACATACTTCACCGCGTCGTATATCAGAGTTTGGGTGCCCACTCCCGCCCCTCTCCGAACAAAAAGCTATAGCTCACATCCTAAGCTCATTGGATGACAAGATTGAGTTGAATCGGCGGATGAATGCCACGCTGGAAGGGATGGCTCAGGCGCTCTTCAAAAGCTGGTTTGTTGATTTTGATCCAGTAATCGACAATGCAATATTAGCAGGCAATTCAATTCCCGATGAATTTGCAGAACGTGCTGAAGTTCGTCGGGCCATGCTGGATAAAAAACAAAATGCTGAAAAAGAAAAATCTTCGCTTCATAATTCATCATGCAACACTCATCATTCCCTATTCCCCGCAACCTTTCAACTCACCGAAGAAATGGGGTGGATTCCTGAGGGGTGGGAAGTGATAAAAAGCAGTTCACTTTTTGACGTAAGAGATGGTACCCATGATTCACCCAAACAATCTGCCACAGGGAAATATCTAATTACATCCCGTCATATCACAGGTAATACTATTGATTATTCAAATGCCTACCTAATCTCAGAAGAGGATTTCGAACAGGTTAACAAGAGGAGCAAAGTAGATCCATATGATATTTTACTAACCATGATAGGAACAGTGGGCTCTCCTTTCCTAGTAATGGAAGAAGAAATTAATTTTGCTATTAAAAACATAGGATTATTTAAGACGGGAGTTAACCGAACTTTAGCTACATACTTTTTTACATATTTGAAGTCAGATTTCATGAAAGCATTCATGGAATCTCGTCTTGCTGGAACGACTCAGAAGTATCTAACTCTTAAGATTCTAAGGGAGATCCCAATCATAATTCCTAGGCCTGCTAATATGAAGGGGTTTGGGGCTCAAATACTTCTAATATTTGATAAGATTCATTCGAATAATTGTGAAGTAAATACTTTGGCAAAGCTCCGGGACACCCTTCTTCCCAAACTCATCTCAGGAGAACTTCGTATTCCAGATGCTGAAAAATTAACTGAGGAGGCATTAGTATGAGTACGTTATATCCTAAAGGATCAGAGTGGCGAAAATGGGATTTACATGTCCATACGCCATCCTCAATTTATCAAAAATTTGGTATTGATAACGATACCACTTGGGAAAAATACATATCTGATCTGGAGAATCTTCCTGCGGAATTTGCTGTCCTTGGGATAAATGACTACTTGTTCCTTGATGGCTATGAGAAACTTATAAATGAACAGAGAAACAACAATAGGCTCAAAAACCTAACTTTCTTTCCTGTAGTTGAATTTAGAATAGAGAAATTTGCAGGTGTTGAATTCGATACTCTAAAAAGGATCAACCTGCATGTTATATTCTCAAATGAATTATCAGTAGAAACCATTAAAAGTCAGTTTCTGAATACTCTGGAGCAGAGCTATGTGCTTAAAACAGGCGAGCCCTGGACAAGAGCGATAACCGCTGAGAGTGTTGCTGAGCTGGGAGCCTCGATTAAGTCGTCTGCCCCAGAAGAGAAACTTTCTGATTATGAAAATGACTTAACTGAAGGGTTTAACAATTTAAATGTCAAAGAAGATCAGATTTTTACATCGCTTAAAAAAGATTGTTTCAAAGATAAATATTTAATAGCAGTTGGGAAAACAGAATGGGCAGCTCTGAAATGGACTGATGCTTCAATCGCGACTAAGAAATCAATAATCAATTGTGCACATATTGTGTTTACTTCTGCTGAATCTGTTGAAGCCATTACGAGGTCTAAAGAACAACTAAGGTGTCAGAGAGTAAATGACCTTTTACTCGACTGTAGTGATGCTCATAACTTCTCTGATTCAAAAGATAAAGATAGGATAGGGAAGTGTTATACTTGGCTAAAGGCTAATCCCACATTTGATGGTTTGAAGCAGGTTGTCATTGAGCCGGATGGGCGTATCTTTATGGGTGATACCCCCCCACTTCTTGAACGGATTGCAAAAAATCGAACGAAGTACATAAAGGAGTTGTCGATTACGCAAATTGACGGATATGACCAAAGAAATGGTGTATGGTTTAAAGATATTACCATTCCTATTAACAGCGAGCTTGTCGCAATTATAGGAAATAAAGGCAGCGGGAAGAGCGCAATAGCAGATATAATTGCACTTTGCGCAAATTATCCATCGGATACAGAATTTTCATTCCTAACTAACGAGAAGTTCAAAAAAAAGAGGTTAGCCGCAAGTTTTAGAGCTACCACTGTCTGGGAAAGTGGGAAGCCATCTGAAATAAATTTGAATGATCAACCTGGGAATACCGAACTGTTGGATGTTAAATATCTTCCACAGGGACAATTTGAAAGGTTAACCAATGAAATCCGGACGGCAGAAGAGTTCCAGAAGGAAATCGAAAGTGTGGTTTTTTCCCATATCCCGGATTCAGAAAAGCTGGGAGCCTTATCTTTCCATGCACTCATTGAAAAAAAGACCTCCACTGTCAATTCGGAGATTGAAGGATTAAGGAACGATATTCGGGATATCAACAAAAAGATAATTGACCTTGAACGTAAGTCTACAACTGCATATCAGGCGGAGGTTGTGAACAAGATAACGAAAAAACAGGAGGAGTTGGACGCCTTGGTTGAGCCTCCTCCTGTTTTAAACCCGAATGATAATCCTGATAAAAAACAGTTAAATGAAGCCATTAATAAAAAATTAGATGATTTAAAAGATGAAATCCAGAAACTCCAGACTTCGATTCAGACGGTAGAAGAAGGTAAGAAGACCACGCTCGAAGCTCTCCAAAAACTAAAAACCATTAAATCTGAGATCCAGCAAAAAGAGACAGAGATAAATAGATTTATTTCTGCAAAAAAACAAGAACTGTCAGAGTTCAAAATCGATGTCAAAAAGTTGATTTCGATGGAAACAAATTTTACTGAGCTTGATGCTTTGATTCTCGATAAAGAAGGTTCTTTGGAAAAAGCAAAAGTGCTGCTTGGGGAACTAAAAGCGCCAGATAATTCAATTCCCCTACCTAATCAGCTTACAACAAAAGAAGAACAACTTAAGATCGAGAAGTCCAAGCTTGATACTGAGCAACAACATTACCAGAAATATTTGACAGACAAAACAAGCTGGGAAAAAAATAAAAAAGATATTATCGGTTCTCCCGATCGGTACGATACGCTTGAATATTATAAACATGAATTGGATTATTTGAATAAAGACCTAAATAATGAGCTAGAGGCTGTATACGATGAACGACGAGGAATTGTCCGAGTTATTTTTGATAAAAAGCAGGAGGTAATATCAGTTTATAAAGGTGCCCGAGATCGCCTCAATAAGATTATTGATGAAAACCAGGACACGCTTAAGGACTATAAAATCAAGGTAGATGCGTCACTTGTGAAGAGTGCTGATTTTAACTCTAGATTTTTGAATTATATTCTTCAAAATAAAATGGGGACCTTTCATTCTAATGATGGTGGTGAGGCACAATTAATCAGGTTGCTGACAGATGTCGATTTTGATGCGAAAGAAGATATCGTATCGTTGCTCGACAATTTAGTCCTGGCTTTACGATTTGATAGGAGAGTTAATCAAGATAATGCGAAGCGATCAGTCGCTGAACAGGTAAAAGATATTCCTGCCCTTTATGAGTATCTCTTTTCTCTGGAATTCTTAGAGAAGAATTACCAACTTAAACAGGGAGATAAAAATCTTGAGCAGCTGTCGCCTGGCGAACGCGGTGCACTACTCCTTGTTTTCTATCTGCTGTTGGATAATAACGATATTCCACTTGTTATTGATCAGCCCGAAGACAATCTCGATAATCACAGTGTTGCGACCATCCTAGTTCCGTTTATTCGAGTTGCAAAAAAGAAACGACAAATAATTATGGTCACGCATAACCCAAATTTGGCAGTCGTGTCAGACGCTGAGCAGGTTATTTATGTAGACCTTGATAAGGAGAATAACTATAAGTTTTCAACTATTTCGGGAAGCATTGAGGATAAACAGGTGAATAAAAAGATTGTAGATGTTCTTGAAGGAACAATGCCTGCATTCAATACCAGAAAGAGGAAGTACTATGAGTAGTCATCCCGAATCCCAAAACATCGAAAAAAAAGACCTCTACCTCATACAGGCTCTTCGGGAAATGCTTTTAAATGCGTTGGTTCAGGAAGTAGATTTCGGAAAGATTTCGGAACGTATTTGGAATGATTTCGGAAACGAGCTGTCCAAGGCATTTGAAGTAATTAATAAGCACTCTGAATACACGGCTGAGCAAATTGTCGGAGAATTAGGTAAAACGCCAAGAACAATTGAAAACTACCTTGCCAAACTGAAGAAAGCCGGATTCATTAAAAGAAAAGGTCCGAAGTTAGGCGGCTTTTGGGATATTTTGGGTGGCTGAATCCCATTTTTTTAACTATCATGTGAAAAAGTTTTATAAATTTTTTTGCTTTGTTTCAGATCAGGCGCAATTTGTCAACCGAGGCGGGGGACAAATTGAATCACCCTTTGTGCCCCGGGGCGAGGCACAATTTGAAGCTGATTTTGCAAGACAGGAAAAAGAGGAAAAATAGTATGAAATTCACCGAAGCCCAACTCGAAGCGGCAATTATTGAATTGCTAGGCAAAGAAGGCTACCCGCACATACAGGGCGAGACAATTGTTAGGGAACCGGGAGAAGTTCTTATCAAGGATGATCTTAGAAGGTTTTTAACCTCTCAGTATTCTCACGAAAAAATTACTCCTGGTGAAATAGAATCCATCATCCGCAAGCTCGAAACCCTGCCTGCATCAGACCTGTACGAATCAAACAAAACCATCATGAAGATGATTTCGGACGGCTTTCTGCTCAAGCGTGAAGACCGGAGCCAGAAGGACTTATATATTCAGCTTATCGACTATTCTGGTCTTGAAGCCTTTCGTGTGCCTCATGCCGATAAACTGACAACTGTAGCGGCAGAACCTCAATACGCATATGGTGACAATAATATTTACAAGGTGGTCAACCAGCTTGAAATTATCGGCTATGAAAGACGTATCCCTGACGGTATCCTATATATTAATGGCCTTCCTCTGGTAGTCTTTGAGTTTAAAAGTGCTATACGTGAAGATGCCACTATTTATGATGCCTTTGTACAGCTTACAGTCCGATATAAACGGGATATACCGGAGCTTTTCAAATATAGCGGTTTCTGTGTTATCAGTGACGGTGTGAACAACAAGGCTGGTTCTTTATTTGCACCCTATGAATTCTTTTACGGCTGGCGAAAGATCGATGGGAATGAGCAGTTTGAAAAGGATGGCATTGGTTCCCTGCACACAATAATTGGCGGTATGTTCAACCAGCGTCGGCTGCGGGACATTATCAGGAATTTTATATATTTTCCGGACAGCTCCAGAAAAGACGAAAAGATCCTGTGCCGCTATCCGCAGTACTATGCAGCCAAAAAGCTCTACTCCAGCATAAAGGATCATCGCACTCCACGAGGCGACGGAAAGGGCGGAACGTATTTCGGGGCCACTGGTTGCGGCAAGAGCTATACAATGCTGTTTCTTGCACGTCTCCTGATGAAGAGCCTCGATTTTGCCAGCCCAACTATTGTGCTTATTACAGACAGGACAGACCTGGATGACCAGCTTTCTGCACAGTTTGTTTCTGCCAAGGGTTATGTTGGTGATGATACCATCATTAGTGTAGATAATCGGGCACAGCTCAGGGAGCTGCTAAAGGGCAGAAACAGTGGCGGGGTGTTTTTAACAACTATCCATAAATTCACTGAAGATACCCGGCTTCTTAGCGATCGTACTAATATAATCTGTATCTCGGATGAGGCTCACCGGAGCCAGGTGAACCTGGAGCAGAAGATAAAAATAACCGAAGAGGGGGTAACCCGGACCTTTGGGTTTGCCAGGTATCTGCATGATTCTCTGCCAAATGCGACCTATGTTGGCTTCACCGGCACACCAATCGATGCGACTCTGGATGTGTTTGGTGAGGTGGTGGACGCCTACACAATGACAGAATCTGTGGCCGATGAAATAACAGTGCGTATTGTTTATGAAGGCCGGGCAGCAAAGGTGTTGCTTGATAACAGCAAGCTTGCAGAGATTGAAGAATACTACTCGCAGTGTGCTGATGACGGGGCCAGTGACTATGCTATTGAGACCAGCAAAAGGGCTAATCTGCAGATGAACTCAATCCTCGGAGACCCTGATCGCTTGAAGGCTCTGGCAGCAGATTTTGTTACCCATTATGAGGGACGAGTAAAAGAGGGTGCCACGGTTGCCGGGAAGGCAATGTTTGTAAGCAGTAACCGTCCGATTGCGTATGCTTTCTATAAGGAAGTGATAGCTTTACGTCCCGGATGGTCAGAACTGAAGGTATGCGCCGATGGCGAGGAACTCACGGAGCAGGAAAAGAAACAGATCATGCCCATGGAGCATATCAAAATGGTGATGACCCGTGACCAGGATGATGAACCTGCTCTATATAATCTACTGGGGACAAAAGACTACCGCAAAGAACTGGACAGGCAATTTAAAACTTTAAAATCCAATTTTAAAATAGCCATTGTGGTGGATATGTGGCTCACAGGTTTTGATGTGCCCTTTCTCGATAGCATGTATATTGATAAGCCGGTTAAACGGCACAACCTGATTCAGACCATCTCCAGGGTAAACCGGAAGTATCAGCAGAAAGAAAAAGGGTTGATCGTCGATTATATTGGTATCAAGAAGCAGATGAACCTGGCCCTGGCGCATTACTCCAAAGCCGACACTGCAAACTTCGAGGAAATCAGGCAATCCATTGTGGTGGTAAGGGATCATCTGGACCTTATGCGTGTGATCTTCCACAGGTTTGATACCCGCCCCTATTTTTCCGGGCAGCCCATGCAGCAACTGCACTGCCTCAACATGGCTGCGGAATATGTCCAGATTACCGATGCGATTGAGAAGCGCTTTATGTTTTTGGCAAAACGAATGAAAGCTGCCTATGATATCTGCGTCGGGTGTGATGAATTTGCTCAAAACGAACGGGACCATGTCCATTTTTATATGGCTGTCCGTTCTATTGTATTTAAACTTACCAAAGGCGATGCGCCAGACCTTGCTCAAATGAACTCCAGGGTACAACAAATGATTGCCGAGGCATTACAGAGCGATGGTGTGGAAGAAATCTTCAAGATGGGGCAGGGGGATACTGCTGAGTTAGATATTTTCAATCCGGACTACCTGGCGAAGATCGAAAAGATCAAGCTGCCTAATACTAAAATAAAGCTGCTCCAGCAGTTACTGGCTAAAGTGATTGGAGAGTTCAAGAAGGTCAACAAGCTAAAGGGGGTTGACTTCTCCAAACAGTTCAAGGCCCTGGTTGAAAAATATAATGACCGGAGCGAGCAGGATATACTTAGAAGCGAAGTGCTGGAAGACTTCACCGACGAGATTATAGACCTGTATCATGCCATTAAAAAAGAGAAAGAATCTTTCTCTGAAATGGGCATTGATTTTGAAGAAAAAGCATTCTATGACATTCTTAAAGCCCTAACCATTAAATACGATTTTGAATACCCTGAGGATAAACTCCTTGATCTTGCAAAAAAGGTTAAAGTCGTAGTCGACGACAAGGCCAGGTACACCGACTGGAGCAAACGCACTGATATCAAGGCTGAGTTGAAGGCTGATCTGATAATCCTTTTGGCAGATAATGACTATCCTCCGGTGGACCGGGATGAGGTGTATAAAGAGATTTTTGAACAGGCAGAGAACTTTAAGAAGTATCAGGGTAATGGTTTAGCTGTGTGATTGTTAAATGGGGTTCGCACCTCAAAACATCAATTGAACTGGATAAAAGATAACAGGTTAAAAGGTCTTTAAGAAACAGAAATATAGAGCCTTGATTTTGAGTTTTACCTTATATTTGTAGACGATGGTAGTCACATGATAGACCATACGGGTTAGTGCAATAAGCAGATTACGCAGGCAATGCCTGCGCAATCATTCGTGAAACTTTTGATCTTCAGGAGCCAAATATATGAACTTTAATCCGGAAAAACCATATAATAATTTACCCCTGTTGCCGCCAAAGGCGGAAATTGAGACCAGAGCTGTGCTTAAGAAGCTTGTAACTGCAAGCCAGTTTCTTGCGGAACTAAAGGGGTATGTTGAACTGTTGCCAAACAAGTCCATCATATTAAACTCCATAACCCTTCAGGAGGCAAAAGACAGTTCAGAAATAGAAAACATTGTGACGACAAATGACAAACTCTTTAAAGCAATTGCCGCAAGTAAAACAGTCACTGATCCTTCAGTAAAAGAGGTTTTGAAATATCGTGATGCCCTGTATAAGGGTTTTGCTCTGGTCAGGAAGAATAATCTTTTAACCACAAATACAATTATTGAGGTCCAGCAGGAACTGGAACAAAACAAGGCAGGGATAAGAAAACTGCCCGGAACAAAACTGGCTAATGACAGGACAGGTGAAGTAATGTATACCCCTCCTGAAAATGAAAAAATAATACGCGACCTGCTTACCAACCTTGAGACATATATCAATACAGACGACGATGGGGTTCATCCATTGATAAAGCTTGCTATTATTCATTATCAGTTTGAATCCATTCATCCCTTCTATGATGGAAATGGACGAACAGGCAGGATTATAAATGTACTTTATCTTATCATGAAAGACATGCTCGCTGAGCCGTTTTTATATTTGAGCCGCTACATAATCCAGAATAAAGCAGCCTATTATAATTTACTGAGAGCAGTAACGACAGATAATGCCTGGGAGGATTGGATTTGTTTTATGCTTAATGCAATAGAGAAAACATCGGTCTACACCCTGACACTATGTAAAGATATAATGGCTCTTATGGAAAAGGTCCGCACAACCATGAGAAATGAACGGCCGAAGATTTATTCTCATGAGCTTTTAGAAATTCTTTTTACCAATGTGTATACAAGAACAGATCATCTGATCCAAAAGAACATTGCCTCCCGTAATATTGCTGGAAATTACCTTAAAGAGCTTGAATCATTAGGTATTTTACAGAGTGAAAAAGTCGGAAGAGATGTTTTTTATATAAATACCGGGTTGTTTGAATTATTTAAAAAATCCTGATATGCACTGATTTCAAGAAAATAAGTGCATATTGAAAGAACATTCACTGGAGCAGTGCATATTTATAAAACAAAACATGTCCATAAAAAGAGGAAATATGGACACGTTTGGGAAACAGGGGTCGCACCTCAACATATCAATTGAGCTGGATAAAAGATAACAGGTTAAAAAACTTTCAGAAACAGAATCACAGAACCCTTGATTTTGAGTTTAACCTTATATTTACTAATATCAGCATTATAAAATTGCCCTCATACCAAATTTCAGGTATTGACTACCTGCCACAGAGGCATCATAAATACATTTTCAAGGCATTTTACAATATGAACAGTATAGTAAACAGATGGAAATCCGAGGGCGGGTACAGGAATGTGCTTGTGCTTGCGGTTCCTTTGATCATAAGCACAGGGACAGTATCTGTGCTCCATTTTATCGACAGGATGTTCCTTACATGGTACTCGGCTGATGCAATTGCAGCATCAATGCCTGCAAGCATGGTGTCACAGGCCATCATGAGCTTTTTTTTAGGGGTGGCCGGGTATACAGGGGTTTTTGTTGCGCAGTACTATGGGGCTGCAAGATATAAACGTGTAGGGCCTGTTGTCTGGCAGGGCCTTTATATCTCACTGGCAGGCGGTATAATTCTTTTAGCTTTCATACCCTTTGCGGAGGCGATATTTAACTTTTTCGGCCATGAAGAATCCATTCAAAGGGAGGAGGTTATCTATTTCAAAGTACTCTGTTTCAGCGGATTTCCTGCAGTGGCCTCTGCTGCAATATCAGGCTACTTTTCAGGCCGAGGAAGACCATGGCCTGTTATGTGGGTAAACTGCATTGCAACTGTAATAAACCTGATTCTGGACTACGCCCTTATCTTTGGCAAATGGGGCTTCCCTGAATGGGGCATAAAGGGGGCCGGAATTGCTACTGTTGCAGCAAGCTTCAGCTCTCTCATAATCTTTCTTTTTCTTATGCAGACAGGTTCTCAAAACAGGCTTTATCATACCATGAAAGGTTTCAGGCCTGATAAAGAGCTGTTAGGAAGAATACTCAAGTTCGGCATACCGGCAGGGACCCAGTTTTTTCTGGATATGGCCAGCTTTACTGTATTTCTCCTTATCCTTGGCAGGCTGGGTACAGTGAGTCTTGTGGCAAGCAATATTGCATTCAATATCAATTCCCTTGCATTTATGCCCATGATCGGGTGCGGTAATGCGGTTTCCATTCTTGTCGGACAGTTCCTTGGAAAAGGCAGGCCTGACCTTGCGGAAAAGAGCAGCTATTCAGGTTTTCACCTGACATTCATTTATATGTTATCCATCTCAATAGCCTATGTTGCAGTTCCCTGGCTCTTTATCGCCCCATTTGCGGCAAAGGCAGACCCCGCAACATTTGGGGAGATAGCAGATTTGAGCGTAATACTGCTCAGGTTTGTGGCCATATACTCCATATTTGATACATTGAGCATAATATTCTCATCGGCTGTCAAGGGGGCAGGTGACACCAGGTTTGTAATGTATATGACTGTTACCATAGGATGGCTTGTAATGGTGATCCCCACATATCTCTCTGTTGTTGTGTTAGGTTATGGGATCATGGCCTGCTGGATCTTTGCAACCTTATGTGTGATAACCCTCGGTATAGGCTTTCTATTAAGATTTTTAAACGGCAAATGGAAGACAATGCTTGTAATTGAGAGGCCAAACTAGCGAATCCGCAGTATAGCGGATTCGCACTTTTTTCTAATGGCTATCTAGCCGTGGATATGATTTAGCAAGATTATTATCAAGCTTAAAGGATTCATTCAGTATTTCAAGCAGTTTTATATTCTGCCTTACAATCATCAAACAGTCGCCTACAATTGCAAAAAATAGAATGCTCAGCCTTGTTTTTGAAGAATTATCCTGTATCCTTCTGGTCTGTTCAATGTTTACCCTTTCAGTTATTTGATTAAGCTTGTTATACTCTTCAACAATACTCTGATATTCACTGATATCCTTATTGCTGAAGGCAGTTTCCACCTTCATAAGCACATCCATCACTATATCCTTGATCTCCATAAGTTCATCAATCTGTACTCCAAGCAGCCCTTTATGCTTGTTTGCAACATGGATATATGACCTCAAAACAATGTCCCTGAAGCCGTCAGATAACTTCTGGAGGATACGGATCAGCCTGGCATATTTATTGGAGAGCTTCTGATCCTCCTTATGCTGAAGCCTCAATACCTTGAAGACATTGGCCATAATGATGTTAACCCACACCTGGTGTTTTTTTACCATTTTTCTCTGGATGTTCAATGTGCTTACATCCTGCATAAAAAGGGCATCAGATGCAGCATCAAAACATTTTCGAAACTCAGCGATAAGCACGGCAAGGTGATCAAAGGTTGTTGAGATGGCAACCATTGGATCAGAGATCCTTTTGAGATTCAGTATCTCTGTTTCAATAATTTCCTTTGCCCGAGTCTTATGCCTCTTGTGATTGCGGTAAATAACCAATATGGATACAACAAAGAGAAGAGTGATCCCTAAAATCTCCAGCGATGCAATTATGTAGCAGAACAGGAATGCAAATATAAAGGCAACCAGGGCGGTCATAAACCATCCGCCTATTACTGTCAGCACCCCTGTTACCCGGAAAACAGCGCTTTCTCTTCCCCATGCCTGATCAGCAAATGAGGTTCCCATAGCAACCATAAAGGTTACATATGTGGTTGAAAGGGGAAGTTTAAGCGATGTCGCATATGCTATGAGGGCGCTGGAGACCATAAGATTTACTGAGGCACGCAGCATGTCGAATTGAGGTCTTCTGTCAAGATCAGGGGACCTCTTTCTTGTTGACGGGTCTAATCTGTTGTTAACGATCTCCTTTACCCTTTCAGGTATAAAGCAGCAGAGGTTGTTAAAAAGCGCATCGGTCATACTCACAATCTTTCTTGAGATCCACATGGATTCAAAAAGTTCTGTCCCTTCATCCTGCTGCCCCAGGCTTATCTCTGTACGTGTAACAGTGCGCCCTTTTTTTGAAAACCAGAGTGTAAATACCATTATTATACCTGACAGCATCAGGAGCATTCCCTGGGTATGCACCTTGTCACTTAACGCGCCCATCATCTGAGTCATCGGGTTTCCTGACGCAAGAGCTACCTGATATGCATTAAGACCGGCCAGTGGAACCCCTATAAAATTGACAAGGTCGTTGGATGCAAATGCCATTGCAAGGGCAAAGGTACCGGCAAGGACAATTATCTTTAATATCTTAACCCTGAATAATATCAGGGCCTGGAATATTATTGCGGAGCAGAAAAAAATATAGGTCATCAGCCTGAATGTGTGCCCTTTAATCCAGAAAGCCATCTCAGGGGTTATAAAGGTTGCCCCTTTTACCCCGTTAATCAGCATGAAGTAGATGATTAGCACCATAGCAAGACCGCCCCACAGGGCGCCGTATCGCCTGATTTTTTTCTCATAGTTAAAGGTAAATATAAGGCGGGTTATAAACTGAATGACTGAACCGAAAAAGAAGGCGACAATAATCGATAAAAGTATACCGAATATGATCACCATTGCCTTTGATGTGTTTATATATGAAATAACATCTACAAAACTGGCTCCGGAATCCACCACCTTTATAACGGCCATTGCAACCGCTGCACCCAGCAGGTCAAAAACAATAGAAACAGTTGTTGATGTTGGAAGGCCATAGGTATTAAATACATCAAGGAGCAGTATATCAGTGAACATAACCGCAAGAAAGATAGTGATCAGTTCAGGCATGGTAAAAAACTGAGGATGAAAAATACCCTTTCTTGCCACCTCCATCATGCCTCCTGATGCAGCCACACCGGTCAGGATACCAATACTGGCAATAATAAGTATTACGAAAAATGGGGCGGCCTTTGAACCTATAGCCGAATTTAAAAAATTAACCGCATCATTTGCCACGCCAACTATCAGGTCGAAAACAGCAAAGAGCAGTAAAATACCGACAAATATATATATTACTTCTATTCCCATAGAAATACACCTTTCTAACTATCTGTTATCATTCAAAATATATTTTTCATTAATATTTAATTAACAATTTGTGAATACTATTTTAACCGGGTGTTTCAGTCAACCCTAAACAGAAACCTAACACAATTCTAACAATTGGCTCATAATGCAGATTTTTAATGGTATGAGAGAAAAAGATGCGATATCAGTTATGAAAAAGATATCGCATCTGCGGGACAATTAATCCAACAAATCATTGATTCGCGTATGTTTTTCGATTAGATGAGCCAGTAAATTCAGTTTCACATCATTATCCTTTGTAAGAAGCGCCTCCATATCATCCACCTTCTTTACTGTCTGGAATGTATCCATAGAGACAAGCAACAATGGCACTTTACGCTCCATGACCTTTGAAATGACATGCTGTGGTGGCATAATGTCATTAGTAATTATAATACAGGCCGTATCACGCTCCAGAGCTGCAAGGATCATGTCACTCCTGTCCCCCCCTGTGATCACGAGCTGATCTTCCCTGTTCAGTGAAGGCAGCGTAAAAAGGGGATTTTTATGAGGTTCGCTTGTTGACATAGCTCCGACTATAAAATTTTTAACTATATTTTTTAAATTCTCTTCACCGGCAAGCACCTTTGCCAGTAATTTTTCAGCAAGAAAATCGACAGTGAAATAGGTCAGTTGCTCTTTGTATGGAATAAGCCCCAGTATCTCTATACCCATTTTTTTAATCTCAGGCACAAATATTTCTTCAAACTCATCTATTTCATGTACCTTATTTATTATTATTCCGCCGAAATTCTCGCCTTTTACATCCAGATACTTATCTATGAACTTTATATCATCAAGTATAGTATCCCTGTTGCCGCTTAATACCATTACAAGTTTTGCATCCAGATATTTTGCTACTGAGATGGAATCGAGATTCTCCCATGCCCCGAAAAAGAGATCCCTGCCTCCTTCTGAAAAAAGGATATCATTGCCGGTGCCAATCTCTTTTACCATATCAAAAAGCGCCTTTTTAATGCCCTCTTCATCATACATATATCTTATTTTTGACTGGTCAAAACCCAGGGTTATCTTTTCAAACCGGGACTCCAGCTCCCCTTCGCGCCCCAAAAGTTTTACAATAAGGCTGGCATCATAATCCCAGCTTTTTTTCCTGCGATAGATGAGCCTGTCACCAAGAGGTTTGATATATGCAAACTTTTTATCCTTTATCAAAGAAATAATACCGGCAATAATGCTCGTTTTTCCGGCTCCGTCTCTCATTGAAGATATCACTATCTTTTTCATCTGTTCTCCTCCTTTGGTTTTGCAATCAAGATCCTTGCGTCTACAGCTTTTAGTCCGCTTTTATCTGTATAAACTACAACCGGATTAATTTCTATATCAGTTATTCTGTCACATTTTTTAATAATAGAGCTTATTTTTATAATTGTATCGATCACAGAATCGATATCCTTCTTTTCTTCACCCCGTGCGCCTAAAAGCAGCGGGTATGACCTGATATCTTCAAGCATAGAGAGGGCAATGCCGCGATTCATGGGCATTGTCCTGAAGGATACATCCTTCATTACCTCAACATATATTCCTCCTAGCCCGCACATAATAACAGGGCCGAATGAAGGATCTCTTCTGGCCCCTATTATAAGCTCAGTCCCCTTCTTCACCATTTCACATACTTCAATGCCTTCAATAACAGCATTGGGGTTATATGCCTTGCATTTATGCACTATAGCTTCGTAGGCATTAATAACCTCTTTCCTGTTCTCAAGGTTAAGTATTACCCCGCCTACATCGCTTTTATGAAGGATATCCTTTGAGACAACCTTCATAACAACCGGGTAACCTATCTCTTCAGCAAATTGTACAGCTTCATTAATGTTCCTGGCAATTTTACTTAAGGGTATTCGGATATCGGCTGCCTCCATAACGGCTGCCCCTTCATTTGCCAGAAGGAAAGACCTGTTGTTCTTCAGGGCATTGTCAATTATCCTGTTTATGGCATCTGTGTTGATTTCATATTCTTCTGATGCAAGGGAAATCTGGTCCAGGTATTTATAGTACTGATTATATGCCCCGATACATGAAACCGCCTGCTGCACCTCATTGAACAGAGGAATGCTTGTAGTCTTAAGAGATGCGATAGTGGATTCCACCTGATCACCGCCGACAAGGGCATATGTTACAGGCTTACCAGCCTTCATATGCTTTGAGTGTGTTGAAACAAGCATACTCTCAAGATTTGCAGAATCGAATGTCGCTGTTTCGCAGTAGAGGGCAATTGTTGAGTCTATCTCTTTTGATTCTGCCGATGCGGTAAGGGCTGACTCATAATCTACTGCAGCTGCGCCTCCCGTGATATCAACCGGGTTTTTTGTAGAGCCGAATGAGGGGGTTACCGGTTCAAAAATCTTTTGTAAAAGCGGCTGATCATCACAAAGATCAACCCCGTATTTTTCACACGCGTCTGTTGCAAGAACCCCTATTCCTCCGCCGTTTGTAACGATTACACTGTTATACCCTCTGGGCGCTGGGCTTGATGAAAAAAACTTACACCAGTTAAAGGCCTCCTCAACGCTTTCAGCACGAACCACTCCGCACTGCTTCATTATGGCGTCAAATATTTCATCTGATCCGGCAAGGGAACCGGTATGAGATGCAGCCGCACGTGCCCCTCTTTCAGATCTTCCTGATTTTATAACAATTACCGGTTTTTTGATAACTGCTCTTCTCAGGCTGCTGATAAGCCTCTCTCCTTTTTTGACACCCTCCATGTATATCAGGATTACCTTTGTGTCATCATGGTCAATTATATACTCAAGCAGGTCTGACTCATCCACATCGCATTTATTGCCTATTGAAATAATAGATGAAAGACCGATCCCGGAAACCGCTGTTTTACCGATCATGGCGATCCCGAGCGCTCCGCTCTGCGTAAGAATCGAAACATGACCGGGGATTATACTGCTTGCAGAAAAGGTACAGTTAAGGGATACAGAAGAGGAGTATAGCCCGAACATGTTAGGCCCTACCACTCTCATACCGACCTTTTTCGCAATCTCAGATATCTCCTTTTCCTCCCTGTCATTTCCTATCTCGGAAAAACCTGAAGAAATTATCTGTACATATTTCACCTTTTTTTCAGCGCATTTTTTAATCGCATTTACTACAAGATTTGCGGGGATCACGATCGATGCACAGTCCACCTCTTCTTTTATGTCAAGGATATCTGTGTATACCTGATGGCCGTCAATAGTGCCTCCCTTTGGGCTTACTGGATAAACCCTGCCCTTGTACCCGCCGGAAATAATATTATTAAAAACGCTGTAACCTATCTTTTTCTTATCCTGTGATGCACCTATGACAGCAATGCTCCCAGGTTCGAACAGGTATTTTATATCGTGTTTGTTTTCATTACCCATTATTTTGCTCTCCAAATCTCATTATAAGCCTGTATGCCCCCTCTTCAAGTTTCCGGTGAATATCAAATCCCATTTTGTTAAATACGCGAAGCATGGGTTGATTCTCAAGAAGGACCTCGGCCATGAATCCATGAAGCCCTTCCTTTTTTGCGATAATGGTAAGATAGGACAGAAGCGCTGTGCCTATCCCCATGTTCTGATAGTCATCTCTTACTGCAAATGCCACTTCAGCAAAAAGTGTATTTTCATCTTTAGATATCTGCCCCATACCCACAACTATCTCATTCTCTTTATCCTTAATTACAGCAAGTATTACCAGCTCTTTGGTATAATCTATTACTACAAAATCCTGCCTGATGGAATGAGGCACATCCATCCTGAAGGACATAAACCTTCTCTGCAGGCTCTGATTCGAAAGAGAATAGAAAAAATCCTTGACCAGGCTCTCATCATTAATCCTGACAGGCCTGAAAAGCAGCTGAATACCCCCCTTTATTGTCTTGTATTCCTCCAGGTATTCCGGGTATTCCGCGCTTTTACCTGGGATAAATGCCTGGTCTTTGTAGATTATATTCAGTCTTTTGGCCTCTTTTATAAGCCATTCCCTGTACTTTGGGTGAGCTATTGCTATGAGGTCCATTGCACGTTCACGGATATTTTTGCCATGCAGGTAGGCTATGCCGTATTCTGTAACCACGTAAAAGATATCTCCCCTGTTCATCGTGACACCGGTCCCGGTCTCAAGATGCGGCACAATACGTGAGACCTCTCCATTCCTGGCTGTTGATTCGATTGCAAGGATTGTTTTACCACCAGGGGCGAGCAATGCACCGCGCATGAAATCAGCGCTGCCGCCTATCCCGCTATAAAACTTGCCTCCTACAGATTCAACACTGGCCTGCCCTGTAAGATCAATCTGCAAGGCAGAATTAATAGCAGTCATGTTATGTATGCGTGATATAACCAGAGGGTTATTTGTATAATCTATTGTCCTGAAATCCATTTCAGGGTTGTCATCAATGTACTGGTAGGTCTTCTGTGTACCCATACAGAAAGAGGCGACCGTGCGGCCTCTGTCTATTGTTTTTTTAGAATTGTTAATTACACCAAGCTTGATCAGCTCAACAACCGCATCTGTAAGGAGTTCTGTGTGTATTCCTAAGTTTTTCTTATCCTTCAGATTCTCAAGAATCGCATTAGGAAGGCTTCCATAACCGATCTGGATCGTGTCACCATCATTCACTATTTTTGATACATACTTTCCGGCCTGCCTTGCTATGTCGCCCGGCACTACCGGTTTATATTCGAGCAGGGGTTCATCATACCTGATAACATAATGCATATCCTTTAAATTAACGAATGTATTTCCGTGCACACGCGGCATGTTTGCATTCATCTGGGCGATTATGAGACTGGAATTTTCTACGGCTGCCTTACAGATATCAACGCTTATACCCAGGCTCACATTTCCATTCCTGTCAGGGAGAGAGGTCTGGATAAGTGTAACATCAAACCTGATATACTTTTTATGTATCAGATCTGGTACACGTGAAAGAAAAATCGGGGTATAATCCGCAAGCCCTTTATTTATAGAGTCCCTTGATTTATCGCTTATAAAAAAGGAGTTATGCCTGAAATTGTAATTGAATTTCTCTTCAGTATATACATTTACACCGAGGGTCCACACCTGGAACAATTCTGCATCCGCAAATGCCTTTGGATGCGATTCAACATATCTTACAAGCTCATTTACCAGAAACACAGGTTCACCGCAACCGGTGCTTACAAATATTTTATCTCCCCTGCCTATATCCTTAAAGATTTCATCCTTGGAAACAAACTTTTCCGGATAAGTTTTTTCCCACTCTGATACAAAAGAATCCATTTATAAAATCCTGATTTTAAGTCAATTCAAAAGGTCGTTAGTAACTATATAATATTTTCACATTAAAACAATAAAAAATTAAATTATATATCTTTAGAAAGCGATAAATTCTGGATAAAGCTTTTCACCTCTAATTGAGAAACTCACAGGTAATATTTTTTTAACCATAATCAGGTATTAGATGACTCAATAATTCAAATATGGTAGATAAGCCATTTTAATATCTTTATTTTGAGTATATTCCATAAAACTGAATCGTTACATTAATACTGTAATCTGTTAAACATATGAATTATTACGAACTGTTTGAAATAGATCAAAAAGCAGAGCCTGATGAGATAAAGCGTGCATACAGGCAAAAGCTCATGGAGTGGCACCCTGACAAAAACCCCCACCGCAGGGATCAGGCTGAGGAGATGACAAAGACCCTTAATACTGCCTATGATGTTCTGTCAGATACAAGACAGCGGGTTCATTATGACAGGATCCTGCGTTATTCAAAGGGTAAAGAGTTTGGCCAGTATGTAAATGATGATATCTTTGGCGATAAAATCAGGAGGTCATCAGGTACAATAAAAGAGATACTGAATGATGTAAAGGATCTCTATTTTATGACAAGGGATTCCTATAAAGGCAAGTACAGGCTGCACCCTGTTAATATGGGTATAATTGCAGGGGGGCTGCTCTATTTTATTATACCGACAGACTTTATCCCTGATTTTATACCCTTTTTGGGGCTTCTGGATGATGTTGCAATACTTACAACCATTATTAAATCCATGCAGGGAGAACTGCATAAATACAGAAACCGGGTTAAGCAATCACAATAAATGATTTCATGTTTAAGGAGGGAATAAATATACATGAGCCAGGAAGCAAATAAGATCATCTATTCAATGATGAAGGTAAGTAAATTTTACGATAAAAAACCTGTATTAAAGGATATCTCCATCTCCTACTTTTACGGGGCCAAGATAGGGGTGCTGGGCCTTAATGGGTCAGGCAAGAGCAGCCTCTTAAGGATCTTTGCAGGTATAGACAAGGAGTTTAATGGTGAAACAACCATATCTCCGGGACTTACCGTTGGTTTACTTGAGCAGGAACCCCTGCTTGATGACTCAAAGAGAGTAAGAGAGGTTGTTGAGGAGGGGCTTCAGGAGGCGGTTGACCTTTTAAAAGAGTTTAATAGGATTAATGAAAAATTTGCAGAGCCCATGTCTGATGATGAGATGAATGACCTGATTGAAAGACAGGGTAAGGTGCAGGAAAAGATAGATGCCCTTGATGCCTGGGACATAGACTCACGCTTAGAGATGGCAATGGATGCCCTCCGCTGCCCTGAAGGTGATACGCCGGTCAAGGTGCTTTCCGGTGGTGAAAGACGCCGTGTTGCCCTGTGCAGGCTCCTTTTAAAAAAGCCTGACATACTGCTTCTTGATGAGCCTACCAACCACCTCGATGCAGAGACTGTTGCATGGCTTGAGCAGCACTTGCAGAGATACGAGGGGACAGTAATAGCAGTAACCCATGACAGGTATTTCCTTGATAACGTGGCAGGCTGGATACTTGAGCTTGACAGGGGTGAAGGCATACCGTGGAAGGGCAACTACTCATCATGGCTTGAACAGAAACAGAAAAGGCTTGCCCTTGAGGAAAAGGGAGAGAGCAAAAGAAGAAAAACCCTTGAGAGGGAGCTTGAATGGATAAGAATGTCTCCAAAAGGGCGTCACGCCAAGGCAAAGGCGCGTATAACAGCCTATGACAGCCTGATTAATCAGGAGACAAAGGAGAGAGAAAGAGAGCTTGAGATATTTATCCCGCCGGGACCAAGACTCGGCAATGTGGTGATAGAGGCAAAAAATATAAGCAAGGCATATGGAGACAGCCTGCTTATTGATGACCTCTCCTTTTCAGTGCCATCAGGGGCCATTGTGGGTGTAATAGGGCCAAACGGGGCTGGAAAAACCACGCTGTTCAGGATGATAACCGGTCAGGAGCAGGTCACATCAGGTGAATTCAGGATAGGCGAGACAGTAAAGCTTTCATATGTGGATCAGACCAGGGATACACTTGCCCCGGAAAAAAACATATGGGAGGTTATATCTGAAGGACATGACACCATTCAGCTTGGCGACAGGGAGGTAAACTCCAGGGCATATGTGGCAAGGTTTAATTTTTCAGGGAGTGACCAGCAGAAAAAGGTGAATAATCTTTCAGGTGGCGAGAGAAACCGCGTTCACCTTGCACGAATGCTTAAGGAAGGCGGTAACGTGCTTCTTCTTGACGAACCTACAAATGACCTTGATGTTAATACACTGAGGGCGCTTGAAGAGGCCATAGAAAACTTTGGCGGAAGCGCTATTATAATAAGCCATGACAGATGGTTTCTGGACAGGCTTGCAACACATATACTTGCATTTGAGGGTGACAGCAAGGTAGTATGGTTTGACGGCAACTACACCGAGTATGAACAGGATAAAAAGGCAAGGCTTGGGGAGGCGGCTGTTAATCCTCACAGAATCAAATACCGCCATCTTACAAGAGGATAGAAACCTGATATGGCCAATGATGTTCGACCTGATCCTCAGTATCTTCTAAAACTTGTGGAGACAAGGATGCCCTTCGGTAAATATAAGGGAAGGTCTCTTGTTGACCTTCCTGAGACCTATGTTGTATGGTTTATGGGCAAGGGGCTCCCTGAAGGCGAGCTTGGGGATATGTTACGAAGTGTATATGAGATAAAGGTAAACGGGCTTGAATACCTGTTTAAACCTTTGAAGCGTAAATTGTAGGGGCGGACCTGCGTGTCCGCCCGATATTTGGGAATGAGGACCTTCATCACCGGGCAGGCACTCAGGCCTGCCCATACAATGCTGAAAACCTTTTTTATGTCCTATTGAAATAGGGAAAACACCTTTTTTAAAAAAACAACTGGATTCCACGGTCAAGCCGTGGAATGACGAAGGTGGTCATAGGTATATGTTGGGTAGGATATTCTATCCCTCACTAAACAAATGGAGATTAAATTGATCAGGATGATTATGCTTGCATCATTAATGCTGTTATTTTTTGTACTCCAATCGTGTGTTCACATGCAAGGTAATAAACCGGATAAACTATGCGCCCTCACCTTTGATGACGGGCCTAGCGCAGACCCTGAACTAACATCACTGGTACTGGATAAACTTGATAAGTACAATGTTAAAGCGACATTTTTTGTTGTTGGTCAGAACCTGAATGCCTCTACAAAACCTGTTATTGATCGCATGGTGAAGGCAGGCCATGAGACAGGGAACCATTCATGGTCATATGATGACATGGCAAAGATGCCTTTTAATGAAATAAAAAAATCTATAACCGATACGACAGAGGCCATAAAAAAATATACTGGCAAGGTACCGGTATTCTTCAGACCGCCAAACCTTTCAACAAGCACTGTTATGTATAAGGCAATTGACCTCCCCTTCGCAAGTGGTCTGGCAGCAGGAGACTGGCCTAATGGCGGAGGTGATACCACTGAACGAATAATGGATAAACTTAAACCCGGTATACGAGATGGTGTGATTATCCTGCTGCATGATGTACAGCCCAAACCGCACCCCACACCTGCTGCACTAAATACCCTGATACCTTATCTCATTAAGGAGGGCTATGAGTTTGTAACCATTAGTGAACTTTTCAGTAGAAAAGGGGTGATTCCTGATTCAACAGTAGAAAACATGTATGTGTATGTGGAATAGGAGAGGATATAATCAGCAACTTCATGTTTTCTCATATAGTCTAATGTAAATTAAAATACCCTCAGGGTTCAATAACTAACCCTGAGGGCATTTTATCATTAGATTATTGCTGAATGGCTGTTACAACGCCTTTATCATCAAATGTTACAGCAATAGTTTTAAAACGGTTGCTCCAGTATACCCATGTGTTGCTTTCAATGGAAGGGGTCCTGTGTGTTGCTGGATATCCAAGCGCCATCATAACCCCGGTTTTTGTCATACCATTTGATGCAATACCTTCTTTAATACCCTTCTGATCCTTTTCAGAAAGAGTTGAAAGATCCGTCTTTGCGGGTGAGGTTATTTTATTGAGATACTCCTCTGAAGTCATCTGCATACGGGCTTCTTGATACTCAAAAAATATCTCTTCATTTGTTTCCGTATTAACAATAATAAAACCCTGCCTCTTCCAGCTCTTTACCTGAACTGGCGTATTGACAGCCAGTATTCTATGCCCTGCGCCGGGGTTGGTATAATTTGCATAACTTGCCTTACTGTCTTTTCCATTATTCTGATAATGGATGTTTACCTTCATGAAAACCGGGCCTTCCAGGATATAATCCTTCTTGGCCTCAGAAGTTACAGGGTTAATAAAAAGTGCTGCCGCCAGAATTGTTGCACCAACTATTTTTTTAAACATAATAGCCTCCTTATAAAAATGTTTACTTAATAAAATCTCTAAGCCTTAAAAATAAAACCCGAACATACCCATGACTGAATTAATACCCCTGTTTTCATCATCAATGCCGCCGTTTGATATATGATGGAGCCTCAAGGCCATATAAAAAGCCTTTTCTGACCCGGTTTTTATTTCAGCGCCAATACCAAGCTGCGGATTGAAATTTACCCTCATTCCCTGCCCCGGGACCTGAAAATCTGTATATATGATACCAATACCGCCTTCAACATATGGTTTAAACGTTTTACCCTCAAATGAATCAAGGTAGTACAGTGCAAATATATTCGCAGAAAGGGTAGCGCGCGTCCTTTTATAGTGAGCACAGCCAAGGTTTCCCTCCACCTTAAACATAAGCTCATCAGGGGCATTGTGTTTCCAGACCCTCTCATAATCATACAGTACGAATCCTGTTAGCATATAATAACCTATGTCTCCGGACAGGTTATAACTGTTGCCTGCGGTTATGCCCATTCCGTATCGTTCAGGGGGATATCCTGACACCTTTTCGCTGGCATATATCACACCTGAGCTTATGGATGATATAAACAATATTGTAATCACCAATCTACATATCCTGCTCATGTCTCCTCCAAGATGCTGCATCAACAATCTTTTACAACCATTACCCACCAGATAATTTTAATATAACCTGCCATACTTTTTACTGATACCTGTGTTAACCTGTTTTCACAGTGGGCATTCAAAAATTTTAAATCAACCAGTATGTGACAGGGTTATAATACTGAATTCACCCTTTATTCCTGTCTTTACGCAGGAGATATTTTCTTGATTCAATGTGCAGTCTTGTCCTTGAAATCGATAGTTATCAGGGCGTCTTACTGTAACTGGGGCAGGAAATATCCTCCCTTCTCTTAATGAAATAACTGCTATAACCATATCAAAGGCAGAACCAACAGGAATAGATCCATAATAAGGTGTGTAGCATGAGACCAGAGAGCCCTCAGGTATAATTTCAGAGTAATATCTGTCACATTCAATATGCCCGTCTGCATTCAGGATATAAAAACTATCTTCTGAAAGATTGTCTTTTAAATCTTTCACGATACCGGTATTAACAGAGGTAACAGCACCGTAACAGTTTGCTGACTTATCACGGGATAACAGAAAAAATGCAGCTCCTTCACCAGGCACAGCGCTTTGAATCTCTGCTGCAAGTGGTGACATGGAGATATTGCCATTACTTCCATACCAGCGCTTATAGCAGTAACCCAAAACATCAAAATATTCATCAACCGCTCCAAAAAGCACCTGCCCTACCCTCTCTTCACAAAGCCATTGAATGGCGCTGAGAAGTCCTGAAGAAACAGACATCTCAAACTGGCTGATGGTCAGGCAGGGGCCTTCAATTCCAAGCATCATGGAGATATGACCGGCAGCAGCATTATGCACAGAGTTTGAAAAGAGCGTGGGAGAGGCACAGTTATCACCTGAATCAATAATGGAATCAAGAAAGGAGAAGGTTGTTTTGGCTGAACCGTATCCTGAGCATAAAATAAGACCAGTCGCCATTTTATCAAATGAATCCTGCCCTGCATCATTTAGCGCCAGATATGCCCCTGTAAGGGCAAGCTGCGAAAAATGGTCTATCCTGCGTAATGCCTTTTTAGGAACAAAATCGTAAAGAGATGAAATATCAGCATAAAAGGCAGGATAATATCCATCCTGTGAAGATGGCTCGCATGTAGCACCGGTTCTCAGCCGATTCAAAAGCGCATTTGAACCGCAACCAAATCCCCCGGCAATACCTGTTCCATTGATAAATATCTTCATTCTATATCCCTTCTGTGCTCAGGATCAGTACTGCATTCTGCCCGCCAAATGCCAGTGATTCTGACAGGGCTGTTTTGCCAGTTATTCCCATATTTTCAGTTACAGGTGATATGCCTGCCTCAGGGTCGATTTCTGAAAAACCGGCGCTGGCAGGAATCCGGCCTGCCTCAAGTGAGGCTACTGTATATACTGCCTCAATTGCCCCTGCTGCACCAAGTGTGTGTCCTGTATACCCCTTTGTAGAGAGAAAAGGTATGCCGTTAAAGATCTCCTTTAGCACCCTGGCCTCCGCCATGTCATTTTCAGGTGTTGCTGTCCCGTGGGCATTTATAAAGCCTATATCACCGGCCTTTTTTCCGCTCTCAACAAAGGCATCTGCAATGGCCCTTTTCAAACCCCTTCCCTCTGGATGGGGGGCAGTAAGATGATACCCGTCGCTGGCAGAACCATAGCCAAGGACAAATGCCTTTGCTTTTTTATTGCGTCTTTTAAGTGAATACTCGCTTTCAAGCACCACCACCCCTGCCCCTTCACCAAGGTTAAGCCCCTTGCGGTTTCTGTCAAATGGCCTGCATGGATCAGGATCGGTAATCATCAGGGATATAAACCCGTTGTATGAGATCCGGCTAAGCTCATCAGCGCCCCCTGCGATAACAATGTCACATATACCACTCCTTATCCACGATGCACCTATGCCAATAGCATCTGTACCGGAAGAACAGGCGTTTACAATGGTCTGGCACGGCCCTTTAAGGGAATACTCCTTTGATATTACCGAAGAGGGATTACTGTTGAGATATCTGCTTATGGCGAACATATCAGGTTCAAGCATGTTTTTAAAATCCCTGTAAAACTGTTCATCATTCATTGTGCTGCCTACAGTGGTACCCATGCATACACCTACCCTCAGGCCACTCATTGCATCAGGGTCAAGCCCTGCATCCTTAATGGCCTCAGCAGCGGCTGCCAGCCCCAGTTGTGCTGTCCTGGAGAGAGATTTTTTTTGCCCGTCATTAATGCCGGGTAATGGATACCTGATTTCAAAAACCGGATAGGTAACCGGATGGGAAGATGAAAATGCCTCTGGCCTGTCAGGGTTTCGTTTACCCTGAAAGAGAGTTTTCATGTTCTGCATCAGAGATTCTCCTGATGCGCTCAGACAACCTGCTCCAGATATTGCAACAGGTGCGCCGCGGTTCATGATTTCGTATGTCCCTCAATAAATGAAGCAAGTGATTTTATTGATTCAAATGCAACCCGGCCCTCATCCATATCCTTTATTTCAACATTAAAGTGTTTTTGAATGATTACAACCAGCTCAACCGCATCAAGGGAATCAAGACCCAAACCCCCTCCGAAGAGTGGGGCATTGTCATCTATATCCCCCGGGGTGATATCCTCAAGAAAAAGTTCTTTTATAATTATCTTTTTCAGCTCTTCAACATTAATTGTCATTCGTTTGACTCCTCGCTGTTAGTTTTAATATCAGATATTTTTGAGTTTATTAACTATTCCGATTAGCTTAATAAATCAAGCAAATATAAAATTTCAGGACGATTATGAAGAGTGCATCCACATATCATAGAAATTAAAGAACTGAAAAGGATGGGTCTCAGTATAGCCTTCAAGAAATTTTACAAATTCACTTATATAGGGCATATATCCTTCCCCTGACCTGCCCAGCCCTTCCGGCACATGTATCACCTTTGCAAGATCAAGCACAAAATGATTAGAACCATCTTTATGTGTAAGCAGAATGGCTATGGGAGAGCCTGTTGCCGAGGCAACCTTGAATGCGCTGAAGGGGAACAGGGCCTTTTCACCAAGAAAATCAACAGGCACCCTGTTTTTCAGGCTTCCAAAGATACGATCACCCATAATGGAGACTATCTCACCATTTTTCAGGGCATTTATCATCTCAATAGTCCCACCGAGGTACCCTTCAGGATCTATTATATTGAAAGGCGTATCGTTTGACTGATGCTCAAAATAGTGCCTGTCAATATCGCCCTCTTCTCTGCGTATGACCATGTTCACACGTGTTTTGAGGTAGCCCAGGGCAGAGAGGGCGACCTGCCAGCATCCTGTATGGGCCATAAGGAATATTACCCCTTTTCCTTCAGAGACAAGATTTTTAAGGCTCTCCCTCTGTTTAAAAGAAACTGACATCATTTCGTTTCCAAGTATACCTATAATAGCACGGTCAATCAGCACCATACCGAAATTCAGGTAGAGACGATAACAGTGAACTATTCTTTTTAAGGAAGAATCACCCGGAAACCTGTGGGAAAGGTAAGAATAACACCTGCGTCTGACCGATGGTCTCATAAGGACATAATATGCCAGTATAAAATATAAAAAGAAATAGGCCAGTCTTCTTCCGCCTATTTTTATCAGCGCATAAAAAAACTGGTGCTGAATGTAGGAGCCAATACTGCGGCTTGTCCATATCCTTTTATCTTCATCTGTTTTTTTACTGCTGTGCAATTCCATCTGTACCTTTCTTAATTACAATGGCCATAAAAAACAGGATAAGCCCTGTTATTATACCTGCAACAGGGCCGACAATAAGTGAGCCGATCAGCCACTCATAAAGCCTGTCAAATGCCTGATAGCCGATGGTCTCAACAGATATTTCAGTAAGAAAGCTCCAGTTTCTCATAAAGTATCCCGTTTCAATACATATGGCAGGCATAAAGGGGGGCATACATAACTGGCTTGAGGTCAGCGCAACCACCTTGTTAAGCCTTAAAAAAGAGGTAACCATAATGATAATTATTATATGACAGGCAATGAGAGGAAGCGAACCCAGAAAAACCCCTATGGCACCTGCAATGGCGATCTTGTGAGGGGTAGCATTTTCTGTAAGCATTGTCCTGATTGACTTTACAGGGTGCCAGATTGAGACGGTCTTTTTTATTGCATCATCAAAATAAATCTTACGATGGGGCCATGGAAGCACAGACCTCATGGTAAGCTTGGTGTTCAGTATGCTGATGCGCAGGTTATCTATGAAGGCCTTAAAGTGTGTAACCCTTTTATCCCCCGGCGGATAATAGACATTAATATCCACATCAATTACACTTACCCCTGCCCATATCGCCTTTACCAGGACCTCAACCTCAAATGAATAGTGTTTTTCATTAAGTTTCAGTTCATTAAGCACGGAGAGAGGGTATGCCCTGAACCCGCTCTGACTGTCTCCGACAGATCTCCCTGTCTGCACCCTTAACCAGAAATTTGAAAACCCCCTGCCGAAAACAGATGAGCGGGGAACATCAGCATTAGCGAAATCGCGTTTACCAACAATAATTGCATTCGGATTTTTTACAATCGCGGATAACATTTTCGGAATATCGGATGGGTCATGCTGCCCATCTGCATCAATGGTAATAATATGTGTAAACCCCATGCTGCGGGCCGTTGCAGCGCCCTTAAGAATTGCTGCCCCCTTGCCCATATTACGCTGAAGATTCACAACTGAGGCATCAAGGCCAGATAATAATCCTGAAACCTCAATATCGCTTCCATCATCCACCACAATAACATGGGGGTGAAACATCAGGGTCTTTGCTGTAACATCTCTTATGGTTTCAGGGTTATTGTAGACAGGTATCAAAACCGCTGTCTTCATTTGTGTTCTCTCTGTCATAGTTACAGTTCTGTCAATTAAATCTTTTATTGCTTTTAGCAAAGAGGAGAAATCTCCTCATGCTTAAGATAAATCGTTTCCAGCTCTCAGGAGATTTCCAGATCATGGATATATAGCTCAGAATAGTTCTTAATCTTGAAAAATGGGCCTTATAAAACCTAATAAAATAGGTTTCCAGGGTTTGAAGATCCATCCCTTCAGGTATATACATAAAATGCATGCAGTCCATTTTTTCCCACTCTTCAGTAAATCCACCTGAACGGGCAATTTTTTCATACAAAGGTGTCCCTGGAAAGGGGGTAAATTTTGCAACGTTTATCTCATCAATGGGCAGGGACCTGTAGAATGCTATACTCCTTTTAATGCTCTCAACTGTTTCACCGGGCAGTCCTATCATAAAGAGCCCCTTTGTCCTGATCCCGGCCTTTTTTATCATATGGATCTTTTCTCTCATCCGTTCAGAATTAACATTCTGTCGATGCATGGAGAGCAGTTTGTCATCACCTGATTCTATCCCGAGGCTTATCATCCAGCATCCGGCCCTTTTCATCAGAAGGAGCAGCTCCATGTCAATATGTTCGGCCCTCACGGCACAGTTGAATGTCATATTAAGGGGCCTTGTAATCATCAGCCCTGCAAAGGCCTCTACCCTTTTCCTGTTAAACGTGAACTGGTCATCATAAAAATTTATGTGCCTTATATTGAACCTCTCTTTTAAATATCTCAGGTGCTCATAGAGGTATTCAGCCGAGTTGTATCGAAAGCTCCTTTGAAACACCGACCTGTCACAGTAACTGCATGCATAAGGGCAGCCCCGGCTTGAAATACAGCTTGTGTTTGGGGATACCGGATAGTTGAAGATAGGTAGCTTGTAGGCATCGGGATACCCATCCAGTTTTGAATATGCAGGAAATGGAAGCGTATCAAGATCAAGGAGTTTTGTCCGGTATGGATTGACATGGATTTCATTTCCCGAATCCCTGTATGCAAGCCCCTCAATGTCAGCAGCATCCTCGCCGCCTGATTCTATCAGCTCCGAGAGTGTAACCTCACCCTCGCCAATAACAGAGAAATCTATTAGAGGATACCCTTCAAGTATCTTCCCCTTTAAGGCCGAGACATGGGGGCCGCCAAATACTACTTTTATTTCAGGCAGCACCTTTTTTGCCAAAGAGGCTATCCTGACACCATCATGAAAACTGGATGTTGTGCAGCTTACCCCTAAATATGCAGGCCTCTTCTCATGCAGATACCTCTGAATGAGCAGGTCTGAGTCAGGGTTTGCATAAGAATCAATAATAGCGGTTTCTGTCCCGCGCTGCTCAAGCCAGGCCGATATACTTGCCAGCCCTAATGGAGGCATAATATTGGCAAGCCTTGACACATCCTCTCTGGCTGCGCTCTTTTTATAGCCAAGGGGGTGGACAAACAGGATATTCTTATCAGGATGACCCATCTTTTAGCGCCTCTTCCTGTGTCTTTCAGATTTGCGGGTTACCTTAAGAAGCTCATCCCATAACAAACCCCTGTAACCGAATGCGTGCATGGCATCAATCATGAGTTTGCCCTTTTCAGGGGGAAAGATTAATCTCCTGTTATTTTTGGCTTCCTGCTCTATCAGCATGTTCATTTCATCGATATTTACTTCCGGAGAAAAATAATATACAGGCTCAAGCAGCTTGTCATCCGCTGATAACACACCTTCCTGAATGGCAACCTTATATAACGATGTTCCGGGAAGAACCCTTATGCCAGAGTAGATAAAGATAACCCCCTCTTCAAGTCTCCTGATATTGGCCAGCCCCTCTTTTACTGTTGCATCTGTTTCACCTGGCCCGCCGAAGATAAAAAAATAGGCGCTGGCTATGCCCTCTTTGGTGCATCCGTTGTAAAAATCAAATACATCAGAGAAGGTAAACCCCTTACCCATACATCGCAGTGTCTCATCACACCCTGCATCTGAGCCGATTTCAACGGCGTAAAGCCCTGACTGTTTAAGAATTTTAAATTCTCTTTCGCCAACCCCCTTTGGCCTGAAATAGCCTGCCCAGCGTATCTTTAAACCTGATGAGATTATTTTTTCTGTAAGTTCAATATAGAAACCATCAGGGTCATTAAAGACTGAATCTGTAAAGAAGAATGAATCCACATTGTAAACCCTTTTTGCTCTTTCAAGATCATCGATTATTTCATCATGATCGCGATATTTGAATCTCTTTCCCTCCAGGGCTGGATATACACAGTAGGAGCAGTTGTAGGGACACCCCCTCTTTGTCTGAAGATTTAACATCCCGCTCTTTCCCATATAAAAGTCTACCAGCTCTTTACCCCATAGTGGAGAGCCTGATTGGCCGTTTTGCCCCTCAATCAGACAGCCCTTAATAATCTGCGGGGAAGAATCACCCTTTTCAAGGATTTCTATAAGGTCCGCAAACTGCTGTTCACCTGACCCCACAATGCCATAGTCTGACTTTATATGGGAAAGTATCTCCTCAGGCATAATCGAAAAAGCAGAACCTCCGGAAATTACAGGGACACCGGTCTCCCCTTTGATAACCTTTATGATATGCCTTTCTATATTCAGGACCTTCAGATCACCAGCCAGGGAATCAACCTCATCAATGTTACGTATTGAAAGGCCGATAAACTCAGGAGAAAACTCTTTGATAACCTGCTTTAATTTATCATCAGGATTTTCATGCACCGAATAGTCAAACTGGCATACGCTGTGACCTCTACCTGAAAGCCCTCCAGATACCACCGCCATTCCAAGGGGATAAACAGGGTATGGATAGGAAAAGGTATTGGAAGATATCATCAGTACCTTACTCATTAGATGCCTCTTTCCCGAATGAACGTTTTTTTCTGGGGTTATATTGCCTGTAGGTGCCCTTTTCCATCTCACTCTTTACAGCCTTTTGAAAAAGAAAGCTCATTTTGAGACTGGGGCTTGTATTGTAATAGAAGGTATCCCATGCATAGTGGTACATTTTATAAAGGGTTTCCGGAGACATCTTTTTTGGCTGAAAAACCACCTTGTCACAGGTATAGTCAAGCCAGTTATTGTTGAATATCCGGCCTTCTTCAAGATACTGCTCTCGAACCGGGGAACATGGAAAAGGTGTCAGTATGGTAAATTCAGCCATATCCAGCTCCTCCTCCATCAGAAAATCAATAAGACGCTTGATATCATCCTCAGTCTGATCATCCGTGCCCAGAAGGATCGTCCCCTCCACTCCAATACCATTGTCCTTGAGGCGCCTGATTCGTTTCCTGATGCCGTCCGATGTATTTACAATGGCCTGATATACATACCAGCACCCAGCATCCTTTGCCAGCCTTAGTATCTCATCATCATCCATGATAGGATGAGATACCCATGTCTTTTTCAGGGGGGCCATTTCTGTAAATAGTTCCTTGAGCCAATCACGGTTCTGGGCAAGAGAATTATCCACGATAAAAAGCCTGTTGTTCTGTATCGTACTCATCTCTTCTATTACCTTGTCAACAGGCCTCGGACGCATTACCCGCCCGCCCAGGAATCCCACACAGCATGGAAAACAGTTGAACTTGCAGCCCCTTGACGCATGGACAAGGTCGAGCATCTTTACGCCGCGGTATGTATAAAAATCAGGATTCAGAAGCTCCCTTCGGGCAGTCCCCACAAGGCCGATATCAGGAGGGTCATCCATATAATCATAGACCTTTTTGAGTCGATTATTTTTTAGATCCTCTATTATCGGGGCAAAACGTCCTTCCACTTCACCCAGAAAAACAGAGTCACTATGTTCCATAACCTCTTTGCTGTGAAGCATTGTTGCTATTCCGCCAAATATGACAGGGATATTCATTTCACGATACCTTTCAGCTATTTCAAAGGCGCGAGGGAGCTGGGATGTAAGCATCACAGACATTGCCACAAGATCTGTTGATTTATATTCTACCTCCTGAAAGGCTTCATCAATAAAGGTTATATCAATTTCTTCCGGTACTTCCGCAGCAAAGACAATTGGTCCATGGGGTGGAAGATGGAATTCTGTCTGGCGATCCAGTTTTGGCCATTTGGGGTATATGAGTGTCAGATTCATAAGTATCCTCTGTAAAATGAACAGGCACGATGAGCGGTGCCCCTACTGTTTATGATTATTCTTCAAGCATTCTCTTACACATTCAGCTATATCATTAATAACGGTTGTATTTAATAAAATATTTCCTTTTTTATCTATTGTAAGATTGCCAAAATACTTTTTATTATTAGGCTCCTTTTCCATCATTACAAAGATAGCCCCTGGTCTGAATGTGTCATCACACTTGAACCCCTCAGGTGGGCCAACGTCGCATATCCCGGCCAGCATTGCATCACATTCTCCTGCAATAACACATTCCATTGCTGCATCCAGTGCTGATAAACCTGAATTAGTCTTTTCATAAATGATATAATTAGGCCCTGACAGGTTATAGAGCATGGCGGCATAACCTAAAAATATGTTTGAAAGCGTATGAGTAAAGAGATTCGGGTCAGGAAGACCGCCATTTTCATGGTTAACTGTCTCATCATATTCAATATCAGTAGCAAGACAGCCATATACTGTTGACGCAACAATGCCTGTACTTTGATTTTTTTTTATAAATCCATCAAGACCTGCATCATGTAAAGCAAAGGTAATTGCCTCAAGCCCGAGCATGGAAAATCTGTCAAGACGTCCTTTTCTAAATGCCGGATTTTCAGGAAACATATTTCCTTTTATTTCAGGTAAAGCTCCATTTGTGAAATCAAATGGATTTTCTCCCCTGCCTTTCCCACTGCCCCCTGCGGTTATCCATCCGATACCGGTAATGTACATCTTATTAATATTCCCCCTTACCAATAATAAGGGCCGCATTTACCCCGCTGAATCCTGAATTTGTTGAAAGGATATGAGTAAGCCCTCTCTTGACAGGGCGTGAACTTATAACACCTTCTGTATCATGCTCCGGGTCTGAAAGCCCTGTGGTTGGAGGGATAATCCCATGCATGATGGATTTAAGACAGATAGCAGCTTCAATACCGCCTGCTGCACCCAGTGTATGTCCTATTGCACCTTTAACAGAGAAAAGGGGTATTCTATTTTTTCCAAATACCCTTTTATATGAAGCAATCTCCATTGCATCATTATGGTATGTTCCTGTTCCATGGGCACATATGGCAGATATAGATTCAGCATCAATACCTGCCTTGTTTAATGCCCTTTCTATTGCCATAGCAAGACCATATCCCTCTGAATCCGGTCTTGTAATATGTGTTGCATCATTTGTTACAGCCCAGCCTTTAAGAATGCCAATTGGTTTTTTATTGAACTTTCTTGCCTTTTTTTCATTCATGATGAGGAGTGTTGCAGCCCCTTCACCCAGTGACATTCCTTTTCTCTTTTTATCAAAGGGTTTGCAGGCAGTGGGTGACATGGCCTGCAGGGCGCAGAATCCGGAAAAGATAAATTCTGTGACAAGATCATAGCAGCAGACCAATACTGAATCAGCCCTGCCTCTTTCTATAATGGATGCACCTTTTGCCAGTGCAACAGCAGATGATGCACATGCAGCGCTGATGTGAAGGGATTCACCTTTAAGTGAAAGTCTTTTAGATATGTAATCACCTACACTGGGTTGCAGGCAATCCGCATATTTATCTTTATTACCCCTGTTTGATCCGCTCAGTTTATCTATGCCTGCCTTGGTGGATGCTGTAATAAGAAAGGTGTCAGGAGGTATTATGCATGGATTTTTCAATACTCTATCTATCAGGGGATAAATAAGAGACCTTAAAGGTGATGCATCAAGGTCATTAATGCATGACGCCATCCCGGCATAATAACGATCTACAGGAAACCGGGTTATCTCTTTTATAGCACATTCTCCTGATAACAGCCCCTCCCATAAAGGATCAATGCCCTCGCCAAATGGGGTAACCGTATTGATATCAGTTATTAAGACAGCCGCTATTTCAACTCACCTTCCTTCCATTTACGGCAAAACTCCGCATAAAAGGGAGGCAAAACCATATAAAGGTTTTTATTGAGATCGAGCATCACCTGGATTGTATAGCCTGTTGTCATAAGCTCACCTTTATTATCCATGATAACATATTCATAATTCAGGCGTGCAGCATCAGACCAGTGTAATATGGCCTTAATGGTTATGATGTCAGGATATGTAAGTGGTTTATGATAATCTATATGCATTGCCTTTATTGGTGCAATGATATTATTACTGTAGAATTCAAGATAACTCATACCATACTTTTCGCCCAGCGCCCCTCTTCCATCTTCAAAATAACTGGGATAGCGGCCATGCCAGACGATCCCAAGTGGGTCAACCTCCTCAAACCTTACCTTCCTTTGTACTGTGCATTCAAGGGGATGAGGCGCATCTGCAAGGCTCTTAAAATAGGGCTTTAACACTACCATTCTCCTTTACAGGGTAAAAATATAGATTAAATGTCGAAAGGACTTTGTCTTCCGACATGATTTTTGCCTTACTTCTTTGAGAGTCGCCGGTATCTGCATCAGTACACTGGATTGATATCAGTTCATCAGGCCTGATCTCGAATAGAAACTTCGCCTTTTCTATTGATGTTATCCTGATTTTACAACCCTTCTGTTCTTCAATGCAAAGCTGTGCGAGAAGCAGTTGCAGCACAGCGGGCAGGATAGGATACCCCGGAAAGTGCCCTGAAAAACCTAAAAAATTATTATCAAAACAGTAGGAGTTTGATATCTCCGATGGACTGTTGATCCGGGCAGGTCCGGCACACGATTTTTTTATGGCCTCTATCAGCTTTTTCATATTCATACCTCAGGGTATCAGAGAGATACTACCTTTTTGCCCCCTTTGTCAAAATAATGGTACAGGGCCGGGATAACATATATGGCAGAGGGTATTGCAGCCCCTATTCCCAGTAGTACAGTTATACCGATAGAATAGAGAGCAGGGTGGCTCGCAAATATTAATGCACCAAACCCTGTTACAGTTGTAAGGCCCGATAAAAGGACCGCTGTGTCAGTATCATGCTCATAATCCTCGGAACACCTGCATACCATAAATATACCATAATCAATGCCCAGACCGATTAACAGAATAGATGAAATCACATTAAAGATATTGAATGCAATATCAAATAACCCCATTATTCCAAACATGAATATAACGCCTGTAACAACAGGCACCATGCTAAGTATCACCTTTTTAAAATCCCTGAAAAGCGGGATCAATAATACCAAAATGACAATCAGTGCGCCGACTATAAAGTGCACAAAATCATGCCCGACTGTCTTCCTGATCATCTCTCCTATATACCCCTGCGATACAAATCTCACACCATCGGGACAATCAGGCGCTTTTAAAAGTTCCCTTGTCCTTTCATTATCAGGGGCAAGTGTAAGTATCCTGATTTTATCTCTGTAAGGGATTATGAGGTAATCTATCAGGGCTGATATCCCTGCCCTGCTTATAGTCTCAGGTGTTATAAATTCCGGTGATTCATCAAGGCTTATCATAAAAGGGTCAAATGCATCATTAGTAAACCCGATTGAGCTGCCCTCATTATCAAGAATGGCCCTGACCATGTTTTTATTTTCACTCCAGAATGATCTCCATGCCTCAATATTTGATCTCTGTGTTGCTATTGATGGCAGGAGAGTCGCCATGCTTATAACAGCATCTTTTCCAGAATCATCTTTAATGTAACTGTATAACGATTCATTAACCATAAGGGCCGATTCAAGGTCATCACCCTCTGAAAAGACCATTGCCCTGGTGTTAAAATCCCCCCATGTCCTTTTAATGTGCCCCTCAATCTCCTTAAGCTCATCAGACCTGTAATTGAGATTATTAAGATCACCATCAAACCCTATCCTTTTTCCTGACCACAGGCAGGCTAAAAGCATAATGATCCACAGGGTGATATAGAGCATGGGGCGGCTGGCTTTACCTTTTATCAGAATTACATTATCGGATCTGGTTTCTTTTGATGAGGAGGTTGCCTGCATCATCTGAGGCAATAACAGGAGGGTAAAGATAAGAGAAATAATAACACCGATAATGGAAAACAGCCCAAGCTGCCGCTGGCCCGGCAGGTCTGATAAGAGGAGCAGAGAGAGCGAACAGATTATTATAAGACCACCGTACAGGACAGGCCGTGAGACCTCTGACATAATTCGGCCGGTTTCACGCCTCTCCCCATTCCTGCGCAGGGCAAAATAGACATGCAGACTGAGGTCATCGGAGAGCCCAAGCAGCACTGAGCCGAACCCTATGGTAATAGCCGATATGGTCGCATAGATCAATGATACCCCTGCAAGGGCAATGGCAAATGAAGAAAATGATATCAAAAGCACAAAAAACGCACGCCAGTTTTTTAAAAACAGGAAGAAAAGTATGATCATGGATAATGATGATATTGAAAGAACAACAACGAGGTCTTTCTTGATTGCCTTCGCATTTGTGACAGTATAGCTTTGCGGGCTCAGGATAAGCATATCAATTTTTTCAGGCACTGTTTTTTGTTTAATTGCTCCCAGCTCTGCCAGCATCCTCTCAGCGTTTAGAGTATCAGTGACATCCACGTCAGTATCTGCTATGAGCATCAGATTGCTCCCTGACGGGTCTATAAAGCGGTTGTTTTTTATTGCTCCCTCAGGCATGATATTCAGGGAGGCAAGCTTTTTCAGTACAAGTGTTTTTATATCAAGGGGGTCAAGCCTGATATCGTCTATCATCATGGAGCCTTCAGGCGAAAAGAGGCCGGTATATTTCTCCAGCAGTTTTTCATGTACATATTCAGGTGTAAGCCATCCCCTTATCTCTTCAAGGTCATCCCGGGTTACCAGGTTTGGGATTGATTTAACTATAAACGCATAGATATCGAAATTCTGATCTGATACAGGCCCGGAAGTAACACTGGTGAAATATTGGGAGGCAGCAATTGCCTCTGCCAGATCATCGGCTACATCAGTCAGCCCCTCCTTGTCCGCTCCTGACCTATCCCTTAAATTTATTATGACTTTATGCATGAAGGGGGTCTGCTGGAGAAGGTTAAACTCCAGTAAAAAATCCTCTCTGCTGTCAGGCAGGAGCGATTTAATATCCTCTGAAAGCCTTATTTTTGTAAGATAAAAAAGGCTTAACAGGATTATGAGGGTTGAGATCACAAAAAGGGCGGGGCGTCTTTTTGAAAAAAAGAGATATATCTGGCCGAATATGTCAAAGAGACCCATTTAAAATATTTCCTCAGAAAGCCCGGGGTTTATTTTCATATTGGAAAAACTGATCAGTGTGGAGCCCCCCTTTTTGTCATGTATCTCTATTTTTGTTACATGACTCTCCTCTTCAGAAAAGGCAAGGTCTATTGATTCTATATATTTTTGCTCCACAGGCGAAAGCGGCCTCAGCCTTACCTCAACTGGCTCTTCACTTATTATAGAGATATTATAGCCTGCCTTTAACCTCCCATAATCACCTCTGGCCCATGAAAACACCTGGTTTGATATCGCTGCAATTATAGGCTCCCTGCTCAAATCAAACTTCATTGACCTGCCATCCTTTCCCCGCCATTTTTTTCCCTGCTCCCCGTTTATTATAAAACCCATGACCACAGGAGCGGTTATCTCCCAGCGAAGGCGGTCAGGGCTCATATAGTATAGTTTGCCATATGATTCAGGCATCTCCTTGAGGATCTCAAGCCTCTTCTTCTGGACAAACTCGCCCTCCATCGATTCTATGTTTGAAGATGCCTGTTTGATACGAAGAAGTATTACCTCTGTTTTGACTTCATCATATGACATACCCTGTTCACCACCGGAAATCCAGGCGAAGGAAACAAAAAGAAAAAGAATGGTGATAAATATGATTCTGTGTTTAAGCATAATTTTTTCTCATTCATTTTGAAACAAGGTAGCATCATTTTTCTTAGACAAGGCATGCCTTGTCTACATCATGGGGCAAGAAAGCCACCCTGCGAAAAACAGACTGGGTCGAGGTTTACCCGCGACCCGATCATAATAAAATTTATTTTTGGCCTTCATCAGGCACCCATAATTTAATGGAGCCTGTAGCGACCTCCTCTCCTCTACACACCAGCGTACCATTTATTAATGAAAAACCGGAAAAGCTCTTTGTTATCTTTATTGTGGTTTGTATGGTGTCACCCTCATTGCATAATTTCATAAAGTTAAAGCCCCTGATATCGACCAGAAAACCCATGCTGATCTCTTTACCCTGTTGTAAATCGCTGTAACCTTTTACCGCAGCGGCTGACTGGGCAAGTATCTCTATCATGGCTATCTCCTTCAGATGACCATCTTCTGAAATAAAAAGATTATCATGAGATAAATAAGACTCCACAACACCGGATTCACCGGAAAATTCAATCAACCGATCTACTAGAAGAAAGGGGTGGCGGTGCGGAACAAGCCTCTCAGTACTCATTGGTAATTTTGTATCTCTATCCATTGATATCTAATTACCTCATTCGTTCAACTTCACTAGCAATAAGCGCTTTTACATGTTTACGCATCTCAATATGGCCATTCTCACCGGTAAAGGCATCAGGATATACAGGGGAAAGGGCCTTTATCTTGACCTTTGCCGGTTTCAGGTACCATCTTCCGGGTGGTAATAACTCATCTGTACCGGTAATGCAGAGAGGCACTATCGGGTAATTTGTCGCAATGGATATCTTAAATGCCCCTGAATAAAAACGACCCATCCTGCCATCGCGGCTTCTGTGGGCCTCTGGGAAAAGTAAAAGAACCCCGCCATTATCAAGGAGATTTCTGGATGCAGTAAATGTCTCATCATATGACAGCCTTTCTACATCAAGATATTGTGCGGCCCTCATAAATGGTCTGTACCAGGCCATCTTGAATGGCCATGAACGTAAGGCAAAACATACATTGCTGAATGGGAGGACTCCCATAAAAAAGGTATCAAAAAAGGAAAGGTGATTAAGTACAATTATGCACGGGGTAGGGATTTCTCCCCTTTTGAAACCAGAGGTCGTGAGACCGGTAAAGGGTTTTATTATTGCGAGCCACCCCTTTCCATAAATCCATACAAAATATCTGATGATCTTTACTGTATCCAGGTTTCCGAAAAGTTTAAAAAAAATAAAAGCAAAAGGAGCAACGATAATTCCGATTATTGTCATCAGTATCAGGAGAGGAAAAACCGTCAGGTTTATCAATACAATAAA
>JAAZBV010000137.1 GCA_012513605.1 Desulfatiglans sp.
AATATTTGATATCCTCTTTCAGTGGATATTTTATATGGACAACAAAATATATTGTATGTACGATCAATCCTTAACATTAAAATTTATCCTGTCATTTCAATAGATTTTAGCTTGACGCCAATGCGCGAAGGCGGGAATCCATTCTTACTCTCAAAAAACCTCACCACATTTCTTGCCCTGTCCAGTATGCAGAGATGGCCGTCATTGTCTGCCGCAATATCAAAGCCGTACTGCTGCGCCTTCTCCCTCTTTGAGCCGGTGGAAACTGTCACATTTGCAAGCTCTTTTGGCTCTGCAACAAAACCCTTCAGATTGCCTGTGCTGTCATATACCTTTACCCTGGCTGTACCCTTTTCGCAGGTTATGATATCTCCATCATTTAAAATGGTAAAACTCACCGGGTTGCAGCAGGCTGAAAAATTTTCAAGCCTGCTACCGAACTCTCCCCATGAAAACTCAAGGTCACCCATTACTGTATAGGCATCTACCCTGTGCCTCCCGGGGTTTGCCACCCTTAAGAGCCCGTCAGGGGCCATGGCCAGATCAAAATATGGGCCGGGGACTACAAATCCGGGTATATTCCTGTCAGGGTTTTTCCCGCCTATTTTGCGGACAAAGTTCCCTTCCCTGTCATAGCACCAGACAATCCTCTGACCTGCGTCTGCAATAAAGAGGTGCTCATCATCCAGCTCAATACTTGTAATCCAGCTATTATCACCAAGGATTGGCCATTCCGATTTTACATTCCCCTTTTTGTCAGTGATTATGATCCTCTGCTTCAGGGCAATGTAATACCCTGTATCTATTGATATAGCGCAATAGGGGGAGAGGTTCAAATTTATGGTCTCCCTGATTTTCCCGCTGTAATCGATTCTCTTTAAGGCCATGTCGCCTGAAACAATAAAACCGCCTGCCCTGTCCGCTGATACACTGCGTGATTCAGTAAAGCAGGTTGATACAGGGGCCATTATCTCACGGTAAAGTATCATTGCAGGGTCTATCATGGTCATGGAGATAATATCATCTCTTTTCTTTGCTGAGGCTGATACACCGGGGGATAAAGCTATACAGACCAGACCGGCAGCCACAGGGGCCTTGATAATAATATCTTCCAGAAACTCTCGCCTGGTTTTTTTGTTTTGATCATCCATAATTAACCCCCCTTCATTATATCCAGACACCTCATACTGATTAAATCCCTTACAATGAGTCTCCCGGCAACAAAGGCCATTGGGCCCCATGACTCATGCCCGGAAAGAACCCTTGCGCTGGTCAGGGGCTGATAGGCCTCATGGGTTGCCTTTACGGCATTGAGCTGGCCCTCATTATCCATAACAAAAATTATGTCGTTTATTACAGTATATGGCCCAAGCCCGAACTTGTTTGCTGAGGTGCTTGTCCATAATATATTTCCATCAAGGTCCATGCAGACAAGCTGCTGATCAGGCCTTACACCATAGATATGCCCTTTGTAAAATATGGGTGTCTGCTGGTCAGAGCCGAATACCCTTGCATTCAGCCTGTAAAGGGGCTCCGGCACATAATTATCACCCCTCTTTTTTACAGAGAGCATCATGGCCCCTGCATTATATCCCCCGCATAAAAATATACGCTCCCTGTCAATTATTAAAGGTGTGGGCACATTTGCTATATTGATGCGCCACTCAGGGTATGACCATAAAAGCCTTCCATCTTCTGCTGAAACAGCTGTAACGCCTCCGCCGGCACAGTAGACATATGATCTTTCAGTGCCAAGGTCCATCGGGACAATGGATGAATGGGTCATCTTCCACCCACTAGGGTTGGGGGTCTTCCATATTATTTCACCTGTGCGGTAATCCAGGGCCATTAAAAGGGTATCCTTTCCACCCACGCCAAGGATAAGCTTGTCACCATCCACAAGGGGACACTGGCCCGCATACCAGGCCGGCACCTCTGCCCCATCCTCCTGTACAAGATCACGTTTCCACCTTAACTCCCCGGTAATAGCATCAAGGCACACCACATGACACTTGGGGCCGAGTGTGATCACGCTGTCACCAACAATAACCGGGACTGTACGGCTCATACCGTGGTTACGCTTTATCTTTACCCTGTAGAAAAACCTCCATATCTCTCTCCCGTCATCAAGGGAGAGGCAGCGGATAACATCCCCCTCCTTTTCCTGATCATAATCCAGTATATAGACACGGCCATTTGCTACTGCTGCACCTGCATAACCCTCACCAAGGGCTGTTTCCCAGAGCACCTTTGGGGGCGTCTCTTCCCATCTGAGATTGAGCGGCCTTGGCAGATTACTTGAAAGGATTGCGTCCAGATTTGCACCCCTGAAACCGGGCCAGGAGCCCTCTATTTCAGATGGAATGCCATCGGACAGGGTAAGTTCTCCGACAAATGGAAGGGAGATGTCAAATGTTGATATGTTTTCAGGCACAGGCATGCGGATCGATACGCCTGCCCCCCGACCCTCAAGCATGAGCAGGGAAAACAGGGCCGCTCCGCCGGCTGCAATAAGAAAAATCGGGATAAGTTCCATATATTTTGATGTCAGCTTCATTCTGGTTCCATGTTTAATAACAGCTTTATTTTACACCGCAAAGAGGCAAAGGTCGCAACATTAAAATAACTATAAATATTTTTCCCTTTGCGTCCTCTGCGCCTCCGCGGTGGATATTTTCATTTTTACTCATTCCGCAAAGGGGTCAATATATCACCCTTAAGAGCTATCCCTGAGGCAGTCGCCACCCATATAACCCCGCTTAAGCCCGTAAGTATTGCAACCAGTATCAAAAGGCTGGCAGGGAGCTGCCCTGCTGCCGCCTTTAATACCGGTATAACAGAAATTACAGCGCAAATAAACCCTGATATGAGGCCGGCGCCTAAAAGATAGCCATGCTCATAACAGATCAGTATGAAAAGTTTTTTGTTATTGAATCCCACCGCCCTGAGCATGGCAAGCTCTCCCTTTCGCTCAAGAAGATTCCTCACCACAATGAGACCCAGCCCGGCACAGCCAAGTATGAGACCGAGCCCCCCCAGCATGAGGAATATGTTCAGATAGGTATCTTCCATGAGGTCAAAAAGGCGAAGGCGCTCTATGGCCGTTTCAACTGATAGGCCGGCATCCGCCATCCTGTTAGTGAGATGGGCGGATATTTCATCTCTTTTATCATGCGGGGCATCTATCAGCCAGCCCCTGTACCCCTCTGCCTCAGGGAAGAGGTGAGACATGGCCTGTTCAGATATGACAAGCCCCCCCTGCAATATGGAGCCCTTTATCATGCCTGCTATCCGAATTGTTACCTCTTCACCATTGCCGTTGCGATAGATAAGTATATCGCCAATCCTTTTTCCAAGGCCCCAGTATACTGTGGGATAGTCCCCCACCGCAGGTATCACCCTTTCACCCGGATTATATTTGATAATATCCCAGGGCCTTGACCTCAGGCCTTCATCCTCAAGCCCCTGAAAAGTAAAGGCCCCCCTTTCAGCCAGAGCTTCAGGTAAGATACCAAGAAGCCGCGGCCTCTCAACCCTGTTCAGGTTAAGGCAGCTTGCATCATCCCCTTCAAGGAGGCGGATACTGACAAACCGGGCCCCTTCAATTATCCTCTCATTCAGGCCCCATATTTCGCGGCCCGAAAGTGTATCAAGGTCATTAACAACAGCCACAGAAGACTCTGCATAAAGGGTGAATCCCCCTGTTCCAGAGCCCCGAAGCTCAGCGCCAGAATATGAATCCTTTCTGTTTGCACTCACTGACACCACCATAAAGAGACCGCATGCGAGCATTATGATAACTGCCATGCTCCTTCCTGCCCTTCGGGTGCTGTTCCTCAGGGAAAGCGAGTGTAACGAGATGTTAAAGGGTTCAGTACCCTTTCCGGCCATGACCATGAATCTCCATATTAATATCATCGCGGAAACAAGCATAAGTATGCCTGCAATAAAAAAGATAGCTGTAGCCATATCACCTTCACCGGAGAGGCCCGATATAATCAGTATGACCCCTGCCAAAAGGGTAAGGGTAAATAAGAGCCATCCTGCCTTTGCCCTGGGTCTCCTTTCTGCCCCATCTGCTTTATGGTATGCCATAAGGCCGTGTGCGCCTGATTTGATCTGCCTGCTCAATCGCCATGATATGGAGACAAGGGCAATGATAAATCCTGCTAAAAACCCTGTCACAAGAGAAAAAATAGTGGGTGAAAACAGGAGGGTCATGCCTGCTACTGCACCCTGCCAGGCAGTTGAGAGGCCGTATATGACAAGCCATGTATAAAAAAGACTCAGTGCTGCACCGGCCAGAGAGCCTGCCCCCGCAATAAAAAGCCCTTCATATAGATATATCCTTTTAATGCGCTCTACCGGGAAGCCTGTCGCAAGCAGCATGCCTGTCTGACCACTTCTGGATTCAATGCTGAAGCTGAACAAAAGCCATGTAAGTATGATGCCGGATGCAATAAGGAACATGCTCAGCCCGAGAAAAAGCTGCCCGAAATCTGTTCCCCCGCTGCTGGCCTTTATGCCTGCATCATAAACATCCATCACCGAAAGGCCAAATGTTTTAGGGTCAACAGACTGGGTTATCATCCTTTCTATCTCTTCCTTATAAGAAGAGTCCCCCTGAAAACGCACACCGGTAAGGGCGCCATAGCTGTTGGCCCACATGGCCTGACCGGCAGCAAGGGTAATAAATGCCTTTGGTGTGCCACGGTAGGTGTCCCAGTATGTTTCATCCTTATCCCTGATAAGTTCAAGGTCAATCGGAAGGGATGGGTCCCACTCACTGCACCTTTCAGAATCAGATAGCCCCGGTATATGGGGAGTAAGGCCAGGGTCAGCAGCAGGGCTGTTCATGGGTATTATGCTGCATATCCTGAAGGCTTTGTAATGCTCCTTAAGCCTCTGCCACCCGCCCGGTTCATAATAGCCTATCGTGAGTATATCCCCGACTTTAGCGCCCAGGTCATCGGCAAGCCACTGGTTTATTACTATCTCATCATCCTTCATTTCATCAGGAAAGATTTCCCTTAATGCGCCCCTTGAATCAGCAGCAGTCACCATTGAATAGGGTGTAAAGGATTCATTAACCCGCAGTTCATTTACAAAATAGGTCAGGATACTTATGGAATCAGGCTGCGCCAGAACTACCGCCTCTGCAATGGAGTTATCGATAAAGACCCTTGCACTTGAAAGCTCAAGGCCCTTATCTGTTATTGACTTGAGTTCTGCATCTGCATCTGAAAGACGCCATTCATTTTTAAGGGCCTGCTCAATTTTCTCGATAGAGATGTTTACACTGGTATTACTGATTAAAAGCAGGTTTGCCATTGCTTTGCGATTGATCTGCTCCTGAAGCCAGTTAAGCGGAACAAAGAGATTAAGGGGCGCCTCCTGATTTGACTTCAGGCTGAATCTACCGAAATGGCCGTCATCAGCAATACCTGCAACAGGGATACGGATTGATAATGTGTTATCCCTGAATGGCGCAAGCACAAGGTTTCTTGAAATGGATGAGGGTTTATCAAAACGCAGTACCACCTCACCATCATGGGTCTCCTGCATCCTGAGGCGTTCAAACAGGGCGCTGTTGATGAGTGCCGCGCCATCATGAAGCCCTTCAGGCGCATTGCCTTTTAGGGAGAGCTGGAAAAACCTCTCATCAACCCCCAATACATTGATCCGGTTGACACGCACGGCCCCGTCACCCCTCGTAACCATGCCGTTAAGCCTGAGAACAGGCGCGGTTGAAATATCATATCTTTCAAACCTTTCACTTAAGTCCTCACTGAAAAACCTGTCCGGAGGGGCTATTGCCCAGCCTGTGGCGCCAAGCCTGGCATTAAAGGCATGCCTTAGTGTCGCATTTACAGAGTCACCAACTAGAAGGGCGCCTGTCAGGGTTGCTGTTGCAATCGCTGCGGCCAGCACAACAGCAAGGTGCATTTTTCGATAAAACAGAAGACTCCTTATAACAAGCCTGAACAGTGTCATACAAGATACCCCTGACCCATATTATCGCTCATGCTTTGCCTCTTCCACAAGAATACCCTTTTGAATGGTGCAGAGCCTGCCAAACTTTCCGGCCAGGTCAATTGCATGGGTTACCACGACAAGGGTAATCTTTTCACTATTGTTCAAATCATTAAGCAGATCCATTACGCTTTCGGCTGTTTCATGGTCAAGCGACCCTGTGGGTTCATCAGCCAGAAGGAGCCCCGGTGAGTTTATCAATGCCCTGGCCACTGCGGCCCTCTGACGCTGCCCCCCTGACAGTTCACCGGGAAGACGGTTCATGCACTCTGATATGCCGATCCTTTCCATGAGTTCAAGCGCCCTGCCCCTGTATGAGGCGCTCTTACCAGGTTCATGAAAGGCGATTGTAGGGATGAGGATATTCTCAAGCACAGTACAGTGGGGCAAGAGGTGATGCATCTGGAAGACAAACCCTATCTCTTTGTTGCGTACATGGGCCAGCTCTGCCTCGTTTAATGTTGTAAGATCACGGCCATTTAGAATGACCCTGCCTGAGGATGGCCTGTCCAGTGCCCCTGTTATATTGAGGAGCGTGCTCTTGCCGCACCCTGAAGGGCCAAGCACAGCAATGGATTCACCTTTGTTAAGCTTAAGATAAACCGATTGAAGAACAGGCACATATCCCGGAAGACCAGGGGCCCCATAGCCCTTTGTTACCTCAATTAATTCCAGCATTGGTTTTCCTCAATAATAAACTCTGCGCTATGCGCTCCCAACCACCTTTTCAAGAATTCTAATCAGGCTGGCTGATGTCTTTTGTATATCAAAATGCTCCTCTATCCCTTTTTTCCCCTTTTGTCCGATGCTGAATGCCTTATCAGGGTTAATGAGAAGTTGCGTAAGGGCCGCGGCAAATTTTTCAGGTGTATTGGGATCAACAAGTATGCCGCCTCCTGTCAGTTCAAGCATCTCCGGGAATATGCCGATCTTTGGGACTACAACCGGCACCCCTGACGCCTGTGCCTCCAGGGCAAAAAGGCCATATGCGGCCTCTTCCCTTTCAGGTACGCACATTACAGAGAGAGTCTTTAACCATTGTCTGCGCCCCTCGCCTAAAAACTCCGGTATAAATTGAACATCCCCGGCAATGCCTGCCCTCTCCAGTTTTCGTTTCATATCTCTTACAAAGGGTTCATCTGCCTGGTTCTTGCCGCCTGATACCTGTAGCTGGCACCCTTTAAGTTCCGGCTTCTTCTTAAGCAGGATAAAGGCATCAATCAGGGTATCAAGACCTCTCTGGGGGCACATTCGTGAAAGAAATCCTATTGCAGGTTTTGCCGGTATGGTCACAGCCTGCTGATACTCTTTCATATCTATGCCCATATATACTGTATGGAGCCTCTTTTCATTCAGGTTCAATCTCGGAGCAATGCGGTTTGCATAGGCATAACTTACAGAGATGAATGCATCTATCTCATTTGAGCATCTCTGCATGAGCGCCCATGCCTCGCTGCTGTAGGGTTCGCCCAGGCTGTCCACAAATGCCTCTTCATCCTGAAGCAGACATACAAGAGGCGCCTTTAAACGCTCTTTCATGGCAGACGCCAGCCCCCCGATTAAAATATTGGAGAGGATAACCACATCCGGCATCTCCATATCACTCGTAATCCAGTCAATAAGGCGTTCCAGCTCCTTAACCTGATTGCCATTTTCACCCTTAAGCATGGAAATAGTAGTTTCTCCCAGATCCTTTGAGCTGGTCATACCTGCCTTTTTTGAGATCTTTGAAAGCAGTGAACGGTTATCAAACAGACTGTCCAGCCACCTTGGGGTCTTGCGGAACAGGCCCAGCTTCTGCTGCAGGTAGACATTGATGCCTCCATAAAATATGGGGGCATCAATTGCCATCTCAGACGAATCAAGCCTGATGGGCAGGTAAAGGGGCACCATCATTATCTTATGCCCCTGGCTAAAAAGCGTCCTTAAAAGGGCCTGATCTCTCAGGCAGTTCTCGCAGTAAAAATTATCCCCTGACCCTGGTGTTATCTGTATTATTTTCATTTGAAACAATATACCATCCCGTCATCACACCCCGTAACGACCATGCCATTAGCCACGGCAGGGGAAGAGGTTATTGATCTGCCGGTCTCATATGACCAAATCATTTTACCGTCTGTTAACTTTAACATGTATAACCTGCCGTCATCACTGCCTGCGATAACCCTGGTACCAACTATCACAGGAGAGCTGTTTACTGCATCCAGGGTTTTATATGTCCAGCGGGCCATGCCTGTTAATATATCTATACAGTGAATATTCATGTCACCGCCACCGATTACAACTGTGCTGTCTGTAACAGCAGGTGAAGAGATAAAAGGGCTTTTATTAATTTTATAACGCCAGGCTATTTCATGTGTGGCGAGTGACGCCTTTAATAACTCGCCTTCATAATTACCGATAAAAACAAACCCACCCCTTATTGCAGCAGAGGCGGCAATATATGCGCCTGTATCAATCTCGCCTGCCTTTTTACCGTCGGTTAGATTGATAATATGTATAATCGCATCGCATCCGCCAAACACACAGTATTTATCATCTACAGCAGGAGACCCATTTATATAGTTTCCTGTTTCATATTGCCAGACTGCCTTCCCGGCCCGGGCATCAACACAATACAGGATTGAATCGTAACTTCCTGCGAGTATATATAGATTGTTTTCTGCATTCCTGAACCAGTTAACTCCCCCTGTAAGTTTATCTTCTGTACTAAATTTCCAGAGCTCAGCCCCTGTTCCTGAATCGAGAGCATAGAGGGTTCCTGCAAGGGTGCCTATATACACCACTTTATCAATAACTGTAGGAGATGTCTCGACCTCATCATCCAGAAGCCTTGACCAGAGCGGTTTACCTGTTTGAACATCAATAGCATGGATATGTTTATCAGAAGAGCCGATATATACTATATTATTAACAATTGCAGGGGATGATTTAACCCCGCCTCCTGTTTTGAATTTCCATACAGGTTTAAGGCTGTCTGGCAGTTCACCGTTGACATAGCCGGTCTGGGATTGGTTTCCGTGAAACTGAGGCCAATTTCCTTCTGGATTGGCCGGGATAGCCGGGCCAGGCTGTGTAATCTCATCAGGGGTTCTAAGGCTTTGCATACGATGCCTGTTTATGCCCCACACCAGAATGAAACATATAATCACTGCCAATATTGTCCATATTACTGTGCGGGTTATAATGCCCATAGTTAAAACCCTCTAAATCCTGTTTTGGATGATGATCTTCAGAATTATCCCTAAGTTAAGAATTGCAGCTAAAATATTCAACAAAAATCGTATCAGGAGCCCACATAATCGGATTTTATCCTGAATTAAATGAGAAAAGTTTTAAGCCCGAATATTATTGAATAATAAATTATCAATATGGTAAATTACTTCTCAAAAAAATAATGCCTGTTTTTTAAAGGAGCCTGTATGAAAACCATAGTAATGAGTATCTCTATTTTATTTCTTTTAGCCTTTAATCAGACCTCTGAAGCTGACTGGCCCCAGTACCTTGGCCCGAATAGAAATGCAGTATCCGGTGAAAAGGGACTTCTAAGGTCATGGCCAAAGGATGGTCCAAAGGTGCTGTGGACAGTACCTCTTGGCGAAGGGTTTGGCGGTCCGGCAATAAGCGAAGGCAAGGTGTATGTGTATGATAGGGTTGATGATGAGACCAACATACTCCGCTGCCTGGATCTTAATACAGGTAAGGAAGAATGGACCATCGCCAATAATGCGCCAGGGTCGGTCAGCTATGATGGATCAAGGTCAGTGCCTACTATAGACGGTGACATGATTTATATATGTGACCTCTTTGGGAACCTTACCTGTGTTAACAAAAATAGCCGCAAGGCTGTATGGAGTAAAAACATCTGGAAAGGTTTAGGCGGTTCAGATTTTCCTAAATGGGCAATCTCTCAGAACCCGCTGATATACAAGGAAATGCTCATTGTCGCTCCACAAACCCCGACTACAGGGCTCGTGGCCTTTGATAAACAAAATGGGAATATTATCTGGAGAACCCCTGAACTCCCCGGAAATGTCGGGTATGTTTCACCCGCACTTGTAAAAATCAATGGTGAAGAGCATCTGACCATGGTAACTGCCAGCAGTCGTGATGGTTCAACAAAGGGTGCAGTCATAGGGTATAGTCCAATAGACGGAAAACGTCTATGGGTCTATGAAGGCTTTCAGTGTGGTATCCCCGTACCCAATGTTACCCAGGTCAGTGACAACCAACTCTTTATAACCGGCGGATACAGGGCAGGGGGGGCTCTTTTTCAGATAGAAAAAGATGGAGATTCCTATACGGCTAAGGAGATATTAAGTTCAAAAAAGTTTGGCACCCATGTTCACCCGGCTATACTGTATAAAGGCCATCTTTACGGCCACTGCAGTAATAATGAAGTCAGAGACGGTTTCGTGTGTATGGATCTTAAGGGAAATATCAAATGGGAAACCGGAAGAAACCCTGGTTTTGACAAGGGAGGTTTTATCCTGGCAGATGACATGATCATAAGCAGTGACGGCGAAAAAATGCTATATCTTATTGATCCGAATCCAACAGAGTTCAGGGTGCTGGCAAAAGCTGAGTTGCTGGAAACGAAACAGGCCTGGGCACCTTTGGCATTGAGTGATGGAAAACTTGTAATACGGGATCAGAAACAGATGAAATGTGTGGTGGTGAAATAAGGGTTCGAGGGATCAAGTGAAAAGCATCCTGCTTTTTCATTATAAAAAAATATTAAATGGAGAACATCATGAAGGTATTATTAGTTAACGGAAGCCCTACTAAAAATGGATGCACAGACACGGCCCTTACTGAGGTGGCGAATGCCATCAATAATGAAGGCATTGAAACCGAGATATACTGGACTGGTAATAAAGCTATTTCCGGTTGCATTGCCTGCTATAAATGCAGGGAAAAGGGGAAATGTATTATTGATGATGCGGTTAATGATTTTGTGGAGATGGCAGAGGGCGTTGATGGTTTTATATTCGGTTCACCTGTTCATTACGCTGCTGCGGGCGGGGCTATCACGTCGTTTATGGATCGTTCCTTCTTTTCTGCTGCCTTAAGCGGCCGCAGATACTTCTACCTGAAACCTGCTGCCTGTGTTGTCTCTGCCCGCAGGGGAGGCACAACAGCGGCGTTTGACCAGTTGATGAAATACTTTACCATTTCAGAGATGCCGGTCATCTCATCCCGGTACTGGAACATGGTGCATGGTTCAAACCCTGAAGAGGTTAAAAAGGATCTTGAAGGGATGCAGATCATGCGGGTGCTGGGTAAAAACATGGCCTGGTTTTTAAAATGCAAAGAGGCCGGAGAAAAGGCAGGGGTGCCTCTTCCGCAGAGGGAAGATATCATCTTCACTAATTTTATCCGTTAGTGATTTCAGCAATCAGAAATCAGCGGTCAGCCAATTCTTTGTTTTAAAACCTTTTATTGAAAGCTGAAGGCTGGCTGCTTGTATCTAAAAACGACAGTTTTTGGATAGACACCTGGTAATATTAAAAAATTCTCCCCGGTATTTTGTCAGAATCATAATATTACTTGACAAAAATCATCAAAATTATTAATTACTAGTAAAACGATAGGAAAAGTAGATTAAAGGTGTGATATGAAGCTTTCTACAAGAGTAAGGTATGGTGTCAGGCTCATGGTTGAGCTGGCAGAGCGTTATGGTGAGGGACCTGTTTTTTTAAAGGATATTGCATCAGGACAGGGGATATCAGAGAAATATCTGAGCATTATTGTAATCCCCCTCCGCTCGGCAGGGCTGGTTTTTTCTGCAAGGGGCGCAAATGGAGGATATACCCTTTCTCGTGATCCAAAGGCAATTTCACTCAAGGATGTGGTTGATGTGCTTGAGGGGGAGGCCTGCCTGGTTGATTGTGTCAGGGATCCATCAGCCTGTGACAGAAACAGCCATTGTTCAAGCAGGGGGGTATGGCAAAAGGTGGGAGACAGGATTTCTGAGGCATTAAGCGAAGTAACACTTGCTCAAATGGCTGATGATTCACTTGAAAAGAAACAAAAAATGGCCGGTTACGAGATCTGATTTTTTTTCATAATTAAGGCCAGGACGATGGTACAAGAGATATAATATAGTTATGAGGAGATAAAATGAAACAGATATACATGGATTACGCAGCCACAACACCGGTAAGGAAAGAGGTTCTGGATGAAATCCTGCCATTTTTTTCAGAGAATTTTGGCAATCCTTCAAGCCTGCATACCTTTGGGCAGGATGCAAGGTATCCGGTTGAATCAGCCCGTGAGAAGATTGCCTCTGCCATAGGGGCCACCCCGGATGAGATAGTCTTTACCAGCGGGGGCACGGAGAGCAACAATTTTGCTGTAAAGGGTATTGCAAACGCAAGGCAGGATAAGGGAAGGCATATTATTACATCAGCCATAGAGCACCACGCAATCCTTGAGCCCTGTCATTTCCTTGAGAAAAACGGGTTTGAAGTAACCTATCTTCCGGTTGATTCAAAGGGGCTTGTTGACCCGGATGATGTGCTTAAGGCCATTAAAAATGAGACAATACTTATATCAGTCATGCATGCCAATAATGAGATAGGGACAATTCAGCCAATTAAGGAGATAGGCGCTATTGCGCGTGAAAGGGGTATTCTCTTCCACTCGGATGTTGTGCAGACCCTGGGTCGTATGCCCATTAATGTTGATGATTTGAATCTGGACCTTGTGAGCGCCTCAGGTCATAAGATATATGGCCCCAAGGGTGTCGGGTTTATCTATATAAGGAAGGGCACCAGGGTTACCCCCTTTATGCATGGCGGTGAGCAGGAGCGTGGACGCAGGGCATCAACCCATAATGTGCCGGGGATTATCGGTATAGGAAAGGCTGCTGAACTCGCCATGATTGACCTGCACTCTGAGACAGAAAGAATCACAGCTCTGAGAGATAAAATGATCAGTGGAATCCTTGCTAACATAGAGGATTGCCGCCTCAACGGGCACCCTGAAAAGAGGCTTTTTAATAATATACATGTATCCATTGATTATATTGAAGGGGAGTCGCTCCTCCTTTACCTTGATATGGAGGGCATTGCCTGCTCTACCGGGTCGGCATGTTCTTCTGCGAGCCTTGAACCATCCCATGTGCTAACAGCTATCGGGGTGTCACCTGATACTGCATATGGCGCCCTTCGCTTCACACTCGGAAGGCTGGCAACAGAGGAGGATGTGAATTTTGTTATTGATACACTTCCTGGTATTGTTAAAAAACTGAGAGACATGTCACCAGTTTATAAGAATAAGGGCAAGGCATAATATCTAATTGAAATATAGTTCTGAGATGGAGGATTGAGGCGGTGGAGAGATACAGCGAAAAGATTATGGATCATTTTAAAAATCCCAGGAATGTGGGTGAGATGGTAAACCCCAGCGGTGTGGGGAATGCCGGTAACCCGGTATGCGGAGACACTATGCAGCTGCATATTAAGGTTGCTGACAATATCATAATAGATGCAAAGTTTAAAACATTTGGCTGCGGGGCTGCTATTGCCACAAGTTCTATGATGACTGAGCTTATCATCAATAGGACGATTGATGAGGCAATGGCTGTCTCAAATAAAACAGTTGCCGATGCGCTTGGAGGGTTGTCACAGGCCAAGATGCACTGTTCAGTGCTGGCTGAACAGGCATTGGGAAGTGCTATTGATGATTATCACACGCGCAGGAAAGAAGCTGATCTATGAAAAAAGTGCTTGTAGCCATGAGCGGGGGTGTTGATTCCTCTGTAGCCGCCTTTTTACTTAAGCAGGCAGGATATGATGTAACAGGGGTTACCATGTGTCTTGGCATGCAAAAGGAGGAGGGCGAGGCAGCCTGCTGTGGAAAGGATGCAATCGATGATGCAAGGACAGTATGCGATAAAATCAGGATACCCCATCATGTAATCGATTTTGCTGCCATGTTTGAAAGGCATGTGATTGAAAGATTTATAGGTGAATATAATATGGGCAGGACCCCTAATCCTTGTGTTGAGTGTAACGGGTCTTTAAAATTCGGACGCCTGCTTGAGATGACACGTGAGATGGGGTTTGAGTATCTGGCCACAGGTCATTATGCCAGGATCATACAAAATGAAAAGGGTTACAGCCTGATGAAGGCAAAGGATATTACAAAGGATCAGAGCTATTTTTTATACCCAATAAAAAAAGATGATCTTGGAGCCATACTTTTTCCGGTTGGTGACTATCTGAAAAATGATGTGAGGAGAATCGCAGAAGAGGCCAAGCTGGTTGTGGCAGAAAAGGCCGAGAGCCAGGATATATGTTTTATCGGGAAGGGCGGGCTTGAAAAGTTTTTTATTGATAGCGGAGGGCTGGTAAAGCCCGGCCCTATAGTTGATAAGAGCGGAAAAGAGGTCGGCACACATAAGGGGATTGTTTTTTATACCATTGGTCAGCGTCATGGTATGGGTATTTCATCAAAGGTGCCCCTCTATGTTTCAGCCATCAATGCGGAAAAAAATGAGATTGTTGCTGGCACAAGAGAGGATATCTATTCATCATCCCTTTCTGTCGTGGATATAAATATGCTGGTTGATACTATGCCAGAGTCTGGCAGTGGCAAAATAAGGTACCGTAAAAAGGAGTCGCCATGCCATCTTTCATATGTGGATGGGAAGATAGAGGTGGAGTTTGATGGCCCGCAGGAGTCAGTCACCCCAGGTCAATCCTTTGTGTTCTACCAGGGAGATCAGGTGATGGGCGGCGGAATCATCAATGAAGTTATAAAAGGAACAATAAATTAAAGGAGAGATATTATGGCAAAGATATATCAGGATATTACAAAGACAGTAGGTAATACGCCCCTTGTAAAGTTAAACCGGATGACCGAAGGAATAGATGCTACAATACTGGTAAAGATGGAGACATTTAATCCCCTTTCGAGCGTCAAGGACCGTATTGGCTTAGCCATGATTGAAGATGCAGAAAAAAAAGGGCTTATTAAAAAGGGGGCAGTAATTATTGAACCCACAAGCGGAAATACTGGCATAGCCCTGGCCTTTGTCGCGGCTGCAAGGGGATATAAGCTTATACTTACAATGCCTGAGACCATGAGCATGGAGCGGAGGCAGCTTTTAAAGATACTGGGCGCTGAGCTGGTGCTTACTGAAGGGGCAAAGGGGATGAAGGGCGCTGTGGCAAAGGCTGAAGAGCTTGCAACGGAAACGCCTAACAGCTTTATCCCCCAGCAGTTCAATAACCCTGCTAACCCGGAGATACACAGAAAGACCACAGCAGAGGAGATATGGAATGATACAGATGGTAATGTTGACATCCTTGTTGCAGGGGTTGGTACAGGTGGAACCCTGACCGGTGTATCTGAGGTGTTCAAGAAACGCAGGCCGGGGTTTAAGGCCATAGCGGTAGAGCCGGAGACATCACCAGTGCTCTCTGGTGGAAATCCCGGCCCCCACAAGATTCAGGGAATAGGGGCAGGGTTTGTACCGGGGGTGCTGAACAGAGAAATAATTGATGAAATTATCCAGGTGAAGGCGGAAGATGCAGGCAGGACAGCGAGGGATTTAGCCCGGTTAGAGGGGATTCTGGGCGGTATTTCAGCCGGGGGTAATGTCTGGGCTGCACTTGAGGTAGCAAAACGACCTGAAAACAGGGGCAAGACCATTGTTACTGTTATATGCGATACGGGTGAACGCTATCTTTCTACATGGCTGTTTCAGGAGTGACAGGTAATAAATAAATGGTTATAAAAAAGGATGATAATCAGAAAAAGAGCGTCGGGGTAGTAGAAACCTCTTTTTATACCTTTGGCGGTCCTGATTCCCGGATGACACTTGAAAGCGGGGAATCCTTAGGCCCGATAACACTTGCCTATGAGACCTATGGCAAACTCAACAGAGATAGATCAAATGCCATCCTTGTGTGTCATGCCCTTTCAGGGGATGCCCATGCGGCAGGTGTGCATAAGGGGCAGGATAACCCCGGGTGGTGGGATGACATGATAGGGCCTGACAAAGCATTTGATACTGACAAATATTTTATTATCTGCTCAAATGTGGTTGGCGGATGCAAGGGTTCAACAGGGCCTGCTTCAATTAACCCTGTAACAGCGAAACCCTATGGACTTGATTTTCCCTTTATAACCATCTCTGATATGGTTAATGCCCAGAAACATCTGATAGACTTTATGGGTATAAAAGCTCTTTTGTGCGTAGCAGGCGGTTCAATGGGCGGGATGCAGACGCTTCAATGGGTTGCCTCATATCCGGAATTTGTAAAATCTGCAATCCCGGTTGCAACTACACTTAAACACTCGCCCCAGCAGATTGCCTTTAATGAAGTTGCCCGGCAGTCAATTATGGCTGACCCAACGTGGCATGACGGTGACTATTATGAGTCTGGCCAGCCTGAAAAGGGGCTGGCAGTGGCGCGTATGATAGGCCATATCACATTCATGAGCGACCAGTCCATGGAGGAGAAATTTTCAAGGAAGCTCAAAAAAGGAATTCTTAATTTCAATTTTGACCCGGAATTTGAGGTGGAGGGTTATCTCCATTACAGGGGGGCAAACTTTGTTAAACGCTTTGACGCAAATTCATACATCTACCTGACAAAGGCGCTCGATTACTTTGATCTTTCAGGTGGAAGGCTTATACCGCAGGATAAAAAATTGAGCACAAGGATTATGGTGATATCATTCAAATCTGACTGGCTGTACCCATCTGCCCAGTCACAGGCTATTGTACGTCTCCTTAAACTGAAACATGTAAATGCCACCTATTGTGAATTGAATTCCACATATGGACATGATGCCTTTCTTGTTGAGATAGATGAGCAGACTACTTTGATAAAACATTTTCTTGATAAGACCTTTAGCGGGCTTAAGGCGGATAATCATGGGGTCTAAGAATATCAGGCTGGATCATAGAATAATTTTTTCGGTTATTGAGCAGGGTGCAAAAATACTTGACCTCGGGTGCGGTGAAGGCGACCTGCTCCATATGCTTGTGCGTGATAAACAGGTGACAGCGCAGGGTATTGAAAAGGATGACAGCGCAATACAGGAGTGCGTTAAAAAAGGGGTGAGTGTATTTCATGATGATATTGAGAGCGGCCTTAAAGAATACCCTGATAACTCCTTTGATTATGTAATACTCAACCAGAGTATGGAAGAGATCAAAAATGTAGATAGCCTCATACATGAGGCCCTACGTATAGGGAATAAGATTATTATCAGCTTTCCAAATTTCGCCTATTATAAATCAAGGATTATGCTCTTTTTTAAGGGCAGGGCCCCTGTTACCAAATCATTGCCATTCTCCTGGTTTGATACGCCTAATGTAAGGTTCCTGAGCATCACTGACTTCAGGGAGTATTGCCTTGATAAAAACCTGTGCATCATAAACAGCTTTTTTCTGGGGGAGAACAGGATAGTGAGGTTTTTGCCAAATCTGTTTGCACTCAATGCTATTTTTGTCCTGGGAAGGGGAGAGGCATAAAAATGAAATCGGGGAGATAGTCATGGGAATTTATCAGAGAATAAAAGAGGATGTAGATACTGTCTTTAAAAAGGACCCGGCTGCGGGAGGTGTTATAGAGGTGCTTACCTGCTATCCGGGGCTTCATGCGGTTTGGATGTACCGTGTTGCCCATTTTTTCTGGGGAAAAAGATGGAGGTTATGCGCCAGATTGATCTCCCACTTTGCCAGGTTTTTAACCAATATTGAAATACACCCTGGCGCTGTAATTGGCAGGAGGTTTTTTATTGATCATGGGGCAGGGGTTGTAATAGGCGAGACAGCCGAGATAGGTGATGATGTGCTTATGTATCACGGTGTGCTGCTCGGTGGTGTAACACTCCAGAAGAAAAAGAGGCACCCTACTATCGGCAATAATGTAATGATCGGGGCAGGTACTATTGTCTTAGGGCCTATTCATATAGGGGATGGCGCAAGGATAGGGGCAGCCTCTCTTGTGATAAAAGATGTCCCTGAACATGCGGTTGCCATAGGTGTGCCGGCCAGGCTGGGCATGGGATTCACAGGAAAGGAGCTTCAGGAGATAACTGAAAACAGGCTTCCTGATCCCATTGCAGATGCATTTCGTTTTATGGGTCGCCAGCTTGAAACCATTGAAAGCAGAATGGAGGAGCTGGAAAAGTGTCAGGGTATATCAATGAAAAATAAAGAATGCATAGAAGAAAACAGGCGGGAAATAGAGAGGATATTTTCTCCTTTCAATGAAGAATTTATACATGGCGCAGGGATTTGAGAAATGCAAGAGATATATGATGAGATTGTAAAGGTTATGAATAATGGGGATACAGCATCACTTGCTACTGTTGTATCGACAAAGGGTTCAACCCCGCGGTCGAGCGGCGCAAAGATGCTGGTTAAGGGTGATGGTTCCATAACCGGTTCCATAGGCGGAGGGTGCCTTGAGGCTGATGTGTGGCAGGTCTGCATGGATGTTATCAAGGAGCAGAAACCAAAGCTTCTTGAATTTGACCTGACAGGGCGTGAAGAAAATGCAAGCGGGCTTATCTGCGGCGGGATAATAGAGGTGTTTGTTGATCCTGTAATATCAACTCCGACTGTCTTTATATTCGGTGCGGGCCATATAGGCTTTGCAGTATCAAAGATTGCAAAGATAGCAGGCTTCAGGATTGTTGTAATTGATGACAGGCCTAATTATGCAAATAAAGAGAGGTTTCCTGATGCTGACGAATTTGTTATAGATGATATTGCTCAGGCGGTGCAAAGCTTATCTATAAACAGGGTCTCCTATGTTGTTATTGCATGCAGGGGCCACCTGGAAGACCAGGAGGTGCTAGAACAGGCGCTTAAGACTGATGCCGCCTATATTGGCATGATAGGCAGCAAAAAAAAGGTGAAAACAATATTTGGCAGTATGAAGGAGAAGGGGTTTACCCAGGCGAGTCTTGACAGGGTCAGCGCGCCCATCGGTGTTTCTATTGCTGCTGAGACCCCTGAAGATATTGCAGTGAGCATAGTTGCTGAGATGACCGATGTAAGAAGAGGCAAGAGCGGCTCTTCAGCAAAGAAGGCTAATAAAAGGCAGGCAGCAGATGAATAGTGGTGAGGATAAGAGGCCTGTCGTATTGATACGGGGGGCTGGAGAGATGGCCTCAGGCATAGCATATCTTGTTCACAGAAACAGCTATAATGTATGCCTCACGGAAATCACCAGGCCCCTTACTGTAAGCAGGGAGAATTCATTTTCCGATGCTGTGTTTGATGGAACAAAAACAGTGTGTGATGTTACTGCAGTGAGGGTTGATGCGGATATAGATGAGATAAAAAATACCTGGGAAAATGGGTTTGTACCACTTGTGATTGATCCTGACGCCTCTGTCAAAAATATAGTAGCTCCTGATATTGTAGTTGACGCCATAATGGCAAAAAGGCCTACCGGCACAACCATTAATGATGCAAGGCTTGTAATAGGAGTCGGCCCAGGTTTTTATGCCGGAAAGGATGTTCATATTGTTGTGGAGACATGCGACAGCTCAGGAAATCCAGGAACACTGATATTTGAGGGCGAAGCAGAGGCTGATACAGCTATACCTATAGATGTTGGCGGATATAAATCAGAGCGGGTGATATGGTCTCCCGAAGATGGTGTTTTTACTCCAGCCATGCGGATGGGCGATAGGGTTAATTCAGGTGATATCCTTGGATATGTTAATGATACCCCGTTAAAGGCAGGGATAGGCGGCACACTGAGGGGTTTTGTGAGAGAGGGTACTGTGATTAAAAAGGGGACAAAACTCATTGAGATAGACCCTGTGTATGAGCAGGATGTTTATGGATTGATAAGAGACAAGATATGGACAGTGGGTTTGGGGGTTGTGGAGGCGATAAAATGCAGCAGATAGAGAGCCGGGCAGATAATAAAAAAAAGGAGTTAGATGGAGCTCTTGCTTCAATGAAGAGGGTTATTATAGCCTTTTCAGGCGGTGTGGACAGCACCTTTTTGCTGGCTGAGGCCGCTCGTGTACTTGGCCCTCAAAATGTGCTTGCAGTGACCGGTTTTTCCGCAAGTATGCCCGGAAATGAATTGCAGGAGGCCGTTAATTTCACAAAGGGGTTGGGTGTTGAACACCAGATAATCCATACAGAAGAGTTAAAAGACCCGTTGTATGTAAGTAACTCCGGTGATCGTTGCTATCATTGCAGGAAAGAGCTGTTGAGGAAACTGGACGAGGTAAAAAAAGAGAGGGGATTCGGCCATATTATCTATGGCGCTGTATCAGATGACCTCGATGATCATCGTCCCGGAATGCGGGCTGCAAAGGAGTCAGGGGCATCAGCGCCGTTGATGCAGGCAGGCCTTACCAAGGAGGAGATTCGTATCCTTTCAAGGGAGATGGGATTACCGGCCTGGGACAAACCGGCATCTCCATGCCTCGCCTCAAGGATACCCTATGGTACCCCTATAAGTGAAGCAGCGCTGAAACAGGTGGAAAAGGCAGAATACCTCATGCGAAATGAGCTGGGCATAAGAGAGATCAGGGTGCGCCATCACGGGCAGATAGCCAGGATCGAGACATCAGTTAATGAATTTGAGCGCCTGTTGTCAACCCCGGTGCGTAAGAGGATTGTGGAATATTTTAAAGGGCTTGGCTTTTCCTTTATATCTCTTGATCTTGAAGGGTTCAGGAGCGGACGAATGAATGAGGCGCTTCTTCATATTCCTGAAAAGCAGGAGAGGGATTAAGGGTTGATCCATGAAAAGAGAGAAGGTTGAAATATATTTTGACAATGCAGCAACAACCCCTGTGAGGGAGGAGGTTGCCAATAAGTTGTCCAAATATTATTCAGAAATATATGGCAATCCATCCAGCCTGCACCAGACGGGTCAACGTGCCAAACGTGGGTTAGAGGTGTCACGGCAAAAAATATCGGGTTTCCTGGGCTGCGAGGCTAAGGAGCTCTATTTTACCGGCGGCGGGACCGAGAGCAACAATATTGCCATAAGGGGTGCCTCCTTTTCTAAACGTGAAAGGGGAAGGCACATTATCACCTCATCAATAGAGCATCATGCTATATTAAATCCGTGTCATACCCTTGAGCAGGATGGGTTTGAGGTTACATATGTTCCTGTAACAGATGCAGGCATTATTGATATTGAGGCCCTTCGTAACAGTATTCGACCTGATACAATCCTTATAAGTATCATGCTGGTTAATAATGAGCTCGGGACCATCCAGCCCATCTCTAAAGTCGCTGAAATAACAAGAGAGAGGAGTATTCTCCTCCATACCGATGCATGTCAGGCGGTCGGGAAGATCCCTGTTAATGTAGATGAGCTTGGTGTGGATATGCTTTCTCTTGCAGCCCATAAATTCTATGGTCCAAAGGGCCAGGGCGCCCTTTACATTAGAAAAGGAACAGTGATAAAACCCTTAATGTATGGTGGGCATCAGGAGCGGATTATAAGACCGGGAACGGAAAATGTGCCCGGTATAATGGGCATGGCCGAGGCGATGATGCTCGCTAATGATGAATTGCAGGAGGAATCAACAAGGTTGAGCAGCCTGCGTGACCACCTTGAACAGGGTATGAAAAATCGTTTCAGCAGTGTTGTTTTTAATGGGCACAGGGAAATGCGGATTCCAGGCATCTCCAACATGAGCTTCAACAATATGGATGGAGAAATGCTGCTTCTCGCCCTTGACACCTTTGGTATTTCTGTTTCAACAGGTTCTGCTTGTAATGCAGGCTCAACAGAAATCTCCCATGTACTAAGGGCTATTGGCCTTGACCCTGAACTTGCCCGGGGCAGCCTGAGGTTTTCGCTGGGGAGGCAGAATACAGCTTCCGAGGTTGACACAGTAATAAATGCCTTGAGCGGGATTATTGAATTGCAGGCGCTCTGACAACAAGGTTAAAAAAAGGATAATAACCTGTTTTACAGGTTACCAGGAAAAGCATGATAGATAACAGATATTCAAAACAGATCCTCTTTAACAATATTGGTCCTGAGGGGCAGAAAAGGATCTCGGCCAGCACTGTTATTGTAGTTGGAATCGGCGCACTGGGCACTGTGATAAGCAGCCAGCTTTGCAGGGCAGGAGTAGGGCGGCTTATACTGGTTGACAGGGATTTTGTTGAGATAACCAATCTTCAGCGTCAGATATTGTTTACTGAAAATGATGCCAGGCTTAAACTACCCAAGGCAATTGCCGCAGCCGAAAGTCTCAGGGCTGTAAATTCCGAGATTATTATTGAGCCCATTATAGCAGATGTAACTTCCAGGAATATTGAAAAGCTTGTTAATGAATCTGATTTGATACTTGACGGGAATGACAACTTTGAGATTCGTTTTCTCATTAATGACGCGGCTTTAAAATTGAATAAACCCTGGATTTATGGCGGGGCTTTGGGCTCCTATGGCATGTCCATGAACATTATTCCGGGGCAGACCGCCTGTCTGCGCTGTCTTATGCCCAAGTCACCACCCCCGGGTAACCTGCCTACCTGTGATACGGACGGGGTGATTAGCCCTGCAACCGGGATTGTCGCCTCTATCCAGACAGCGGAGGCCCTTAAAATTCTTACCGGTAATCACCCCAGAAAAAGTCTTATTCATTTTGACCTGTGGGATGGGAAATTTAATGAATTTACTGTTCACAGGAGAGATGGTTGCCTTGCCTGCGAAAAGGGTGTATATGAATATCTCAATACCTCTAATATCTCATGGGCTACTGTGCTTTGCGGTCGTAATTCGGTTCAGATAGTTCCGCCAGAGGAGATTCAGGTTTCATTAACCGATCTTAAGGGGCGGCTGGAAAGGATAGGCAGCGCAAGGTACAACGGGTTCATGCTGGTTTTTGAGGCAGAAGGGTATGAGATGACAATATTCCCTACAGGCAGGGCTATTATCCGCGGAACCACGGATGAGTCTGCTGCAAGGGCAATCTATTCAAGGTATGTTGGACTCTAATTTTCATAAGGAGGCAAAATGGGATCAAAATACAGTCATGTTTTTGCACCAATAAGAATCAGGGGTATTGATTTTAAAAACCGCATAATGCTGGCTCCACCCTCACCTAATCTGGCGAATGATGAGGGAATGGTGACAAACGACTTTGTTGACATGTTCAGGTCATTTTCAAGGGGCGGCGTGGCAGTAATAAATGTCGGTAATTCGATGATTGATTACAAAGAGGCGCGGGATGAAGAGCGTCAGCTTGATCTGAGCTCTGATGACTGTATCCTTCCATTAACACGGTATGTGGAGGCATGTCTTGATTTCGGGGCACAGCCCAACCTGGAGGTTAACCACAATGGCAAGGACTCTGACCCTGACAGAACGGGCAAGCCTGCATACAGCGCCTCATCATTTATTCCGCCGATCGAGAAATGGCGCGCCAAGATGGCTGGAAGGGAACCGAGGCCGACCATAGAGATGGATCAGGCCAAGATAGATTCCACTGTCTATAAATATGGCGCCGCCTCGCTGCGCTGTAAAAGGGCCGGTTTTAATATGGTTATGATTCATGGAGGGCACGGCAATCTCATTTCGCAGTTTTCAAGCCCCCTCTATAATAAACGCACTGATGAGTATGGCGGCTCGCTTGAGAACAGGGCCAGGTTTACTGTAGAGGTTCTGGACAAGGTGCGTGAGATGTGCGGGAATGATTTTGTTATTGAGATGCGCATCTCGGCTGATGAGATCAATCCTGATGGGATGCATTTTGATGAGACCCTGAAGTATATTGATATCATCAAAGACAAGCTTGATATACTTCATGTCTCAGCAGGTCTTCACGGCGAGATAAAATATATGCGCAACTGGTGGCAGAACTATATGATGGAGAGGATGTACAATGTCCATTATGCCGCTGATGTAAAAAAGGCATTCCCCAACCTTAAGGTGGCTACTGTCGGCTCGATCATGAATATTCAAATGGCAGAGGAGATCATCGCTTCAGGAAAGGCCGATTTTGTTGCCATGTGCCGACCTCTTTTAGCCGACCCTGAAATGCCGCGCAAATATGCGCTTGGCATGGAAGATGATCACCGGCCATGCCTCCGCTGCCAGTACTGCGGAAAGAGGCTCATGATCCCTGCTGTTATTAACTGCGCGGTGAATCCATACCTGGGTAATGAAAGGGAATTCCCGGATGGCAAGGTTAAAAAGGCAGAAATAAAGAAAAAGGTTGCAGTTATTGGCGGAGGGCCGGCAGGCGTAGTAGCCATGCTTACACTGATTGACCGCGGCCATGATGTTACACTCTATGAAATGACTGACAAGATCGGCGGATTGATCGTGCCGGGTTCAGTGCATCCCTTTAAACAGGATTTCAGGGATTACCTGAGTTATCTCCAGTGCCAGACAAAAAAGGCAAAGGCAAAAGTGCTTCTTAACACAGAGGCAACAAAAGAGGTGCTGGACAGGGAAAATTATGATGCCATCATCATAGCTGTGGGTTCAAGGCCAATAGTTCCAAATCTTCCGGGAATCAAAAAGGGGCATGTACACTGGGCCCCTGACGCATGTACAGGTAAGGTAAAGATAAATGGAAAGGTTGTTATCATAGGCGCAGGCGCTGTTGGGGTGGAGTGCGCCATTGACCTGAAACAGCACGGTAATGATGTAAGCCTGATAGAGATGGCCCCTAATCTTGATCACCTGTCAGGTTCAGCGAGCGGTGCTGCTTATGAATTACAGGAACTTATAAAAGAGCTTAAGATACCTGTGCACCTGAACAGCAGGCTGGATGAGGTAAAGGATAAATCTATAATGTGCACCAATTTAAAGACTAACGAAAGGGTTGAATTTGATGCTGATACAGTCCTTCTTGCAATAGGGATGTCATCAAAGCATGATGTGGCAGATGCATTGAGACATTCAGCACCTGAAACAGAGGTGTTTGTTGTTGGAGACGCTATTAAACCGGGGCTTGTTGGGCCTGCGGTAATGTCTGCATTTAAGGCTGCGGCTTATATTTAAAAAATAGGGTGGGGTTTTATACCCAATTTTGTTGGATTAAGATTCATGGTAGGTCATTCCCGCGAAAGCGGGAATCTATTTGTTTTTATTTTCAAATACATAAAGTGGATCCCCGCTGAAGTTTATCCCGTACTTGATACGGGGCGGGGATGACGATTAAGCCGAAATGCCTGTGCGGTTTCCTTAAGTCAACAGTATTTGGTTTTATACCCCACCTGAAAATGGTCAGGAATAAATCCTGACCCTACGAAAACAAAAGCATAAAAGATAAAATTTATATTACCTCAATGATTAGCTTTAAAGATTTATATCGATATTTATCAGGAGAAAAATAATGAAATATAAAATTGTAAACCGGTTGCCAGTGATGCTTCTCCTGATGATTCTTGTTATGCTTCCTTCTGCCTGTAAGGCAAGGGAGATACCCCCTTTTGTATCCACTGACTGGCTGGAGCAGAATATAAATATCCCGGGGATCACGATTCTGGACATCAGGGAGGATGAAGAATATCAAAAAGGTCATATCCCGGGCGCCATAAATGTATCTGTTAATTCATGGGCTGTTGAGAAGAGTGGGCTCGTGCGGGAGCTGCCTGATGAAAAGGAGCTCCTTGAATTACTGGGTTCTATCGGGGTAAAGGTGGATTCAAAGATTGTTGTGGTCGGTAGAGGCATAAGCGATTTTGACCGTGCTGATGCAATAAGGGTTGCATGGACAATCCTTATTGCAGGTGTTAAGAATGTATCTGTGACTGATGGGGGTTTTTCAAAGTGGGTGAATGAGAAAAGGGTTGTAACTCTTGATTCGCCTGTTGTTAAATCTTTAAAATATGATGGGAAAATAGATACCTCTTCAGTCGTATCCAAAGCCTATGTTCTAAATAAAATTGGCAAGACAGTTATCGTTGATAATAGAACCCCTGATGTCTATTCAGGCGCAAAGACAGAACCCTGGGCCCCAAAACCAGGACATATCAAAGGGGCTGTCAATCTGCCCACCCCATTTATTTTTGATGAAAATGGGATGTTGAAAGGTCTAAGTGAGCTTGAGGCTATGGCCCAAGATGTGATCGGTAAAGAGAGGTCACAGGAGCTGATTTTCTATTGCGGCGCCGGGCCATTTTCCTCTGTATGGAGCTATCTGCTTACAGAGATGCTCGGTTACACAAATGTAAAGGTCTATGACGGCTCCATGCAGGAGTGGATCATGGAACCGTCAGGTCCTGTGGAAACAGTGAGATAATATTATATAGTGTCCATCCAGAAAGAGGTTGTTTCTGGATTTAGCTTTCAGCGCTAAATAATATATTCAGGTATCACCTCCTTTTCTCTAAGGAGATCTGTAATCCTCTGCATAACCTCATCGATGGGCGTTTTAACCGGAATGGTTAAATCAACAGGATACTGCGTAAAAGGGTTTAGCCCGATGCATACAACAAGAAATTCCGCCGGGGAATTAAGCTGTTTTAAAATTTCAAGATCATAGTCATCAATCCCGGAGACCGCTGAAATTAGGATCATTCCAGAGTCGGTCATAATTCTTGCGAGCTCACCCATGATTCTTATGGGATAACCCGGGTCAATAGCACTCTGTTCCATATTCTGGGCCAGACCTGAAAGCACATTGTCAAGGCCAATGTAGTAGCTTTGATGCCCTGCGTTAAAAAGTCTTTGTTCCAGCTCTCTGGCATAATCCTCAATTGATTTATACTCTTCACCGGCAAATAGAATAAATTTAGAACTATGATTATTTTTGGCAGCCCTGTCAACATTCGTGATATATCCTTTTTCCCATGCGATTTCACGGGTGCGTATCTGCTCATTTAAAAGGGCTCCTTCCCTTTCTGCCTCATCAAGAATAATACCTCCTCCGGCTATCTCATAATTGTCCACAAGAACAAATCTCCCTGTCCCTTCGAAATCAGCAACCGGATCAAATGCAATGGGTTTTGATGTCTCAATGATAACCTCACCAACGTCATGTCTGTCCAACTGCTGCTTATTATGATTCATATGCAGGTCCGAGGCATCAAGTACATGGGTGATTTCAGCGACTGTTGCTGACATCCGTGAGGTAGCAAGCTTGAGCTTGTAACTCCTTCTCTTAACAAGAGGAGATCTCCCCATCCAGAATATATTGGCCTTCAACCGGGAGCTGACCTTCGGTTGACTATCTCTGCCAGAGGCAATTATCTCGCCCGGCCTGGTATACAGTTGATCTTCAAGGGTAATGCCAATTGCCTCACCTGCATGGGCATTTGATTTAGGAGAAGTATTAAAGGCCTCAATGCTCTGTACCCTTGATCTCTTTTTTGATGGAAGAAATATTATCTCATCGCCAACACTCACCACACCTGATTCTATTGTGCCGGCTATAATACGGCGGTCATCCCCCTCTTCTGTAAACTTGTAGATATCCTGAACCGGAAATCTGAGGGGGAGGAGCTCTTTGCCTTTTTTATTTCCAAAGGCATCAAGCTGTTCCAAGACAGTTGGGCCATTGTACCACTGCATCAGATTGGATGGATGCGTTAAATTTTCTCCATTACGTGCGCTGATCGGAATAAACGAAACAGGTTTTACCTTCAACTTTTTAAGAAAGGCGGAATATTCAGATGCCAGTCTGTTATAGACCTCTTGGTCATAATTAACCAGATCCATTTTGTTAATAAGCACTGTCACCTGACTGATTCCAAGCATTGAGGCGAGGTACCCGTGGCGTTTACTATTCTCCTGAATACCTTCATCAGCAGCTATTACAAGCAGAGCAGCCTCTGCCCTTGCTGCGCCTGTCACCATATTTTTCAGAAATTCAATGTGACCGGGCGCATCAATCACAATGTAATCTCTTGAGGCTGTCTTGAAAAAGCACCTTGCGCTGTCAATGGTAATACCCTGGTCCCTTTCATCCTTCAGGGCATCAAGGAGAAAGGCATACTCAAAAGGTTTTGCTGTCTTTGCGCAAAGGGACTTAACCGCTTCGAGCCTGCCTTCAGGCAATGCGCCTGTATCAGCAAGCAGCCTGCCCATGACAGTGCTTTTACCGTGATCTACATGGCCAACAATAACTATGTTTAACTGATCTCTTTCCATTTTACATATACCCGTCCCTTCTAAGTGTCTCAAGCCCTCCACCATCTTCCTTGTCCTGTTCCCTGCCGGCCCTCTCAGCAATATTTGAGAATTTACCCTCCTTCAATTCCCTGATGATCTCACTGACTGTCCGTGCCTCTGATTCTACAGGCATGGTGCATGGCCAGCATCCTAATGAGCGGTATCGTTTTCCATCACCTTTGTTATAGTACAAGGAAACAGTCGGGATATTTTCGCGCTCGATATATTCCCAGATATTAAGCTCAGTCCAGTCAAGAAGAGGGTGTATTCTCACATGTGTGCCTGGTGCAAAATCTGTTTTGAACTGGTTCCACAGCTCAGGCGGCTGATCACCCACATCCCAGTCATTATCCTTGTCTCTTGGCGAGAAATATCTCTCTTTTGAGCGGCTTCCCTCCTCATCAGCACGCACCCCTGTAATAACGCCTGTGTACTGCTCGGTATTGGAATCAATTACATATTTATCAAGCTTATGATCAAAGCGGTACCTTGGCCATTCACCTGAAAGGGTATATTTGAGCGCCTTTATCTTGAGATTCCCGCAGCAGGTGATCCTGTCACAGTTCCCATCAGGAAAGGTTGCCTTTGTTTTCAAAGCCTCACTATTTTCTCCATAGATTATGTTTAACCGCCACTCCCTGGCAAGCCTGTCACGGTACTCGATCATTTCAGGGATCTTAAAATGTGTGTCTATGTGCAGAAGAGGCAGCGGCACGTGTCCGAAAAAAGCCTTTCTCGCCAGCCAGAGCAGCACGGTGCTGTCCTTTCCGATTGACCAGAGCATGACCAGATTTTTAAATTCACGGTATGCCTCTCTGAATATATAAACGCTCTGAGCTTCAAGTCTTTCTAGATGATCCATACTATTTATCCTCTCTTCCTTACAAGTTTTCCATCGACAATATGCAGACCGCACTCCTTTTGTTCAGGAGATTCCCACCACCATCTGCCTGCCCTTATATCATCACCAGGCTCGATCGCCTTTGTGCATGGCTCACAGCCAATGCTTGGGAACCCCCTGTCATGAAGCCTGTTATAGGGGATCTCATGTTTTTTTATATAACCCCATACCTCCTTTTCGCTCCAATCAGCAAGGGGGTTTAGTTTGATAAGACCATTACCCTCATCCCATTCTATCTTCTCAATCTCTGATCTTGTTGTTGACTGAGATCTTCTAAGACCTGTAACCCAGACATCAAGTGTAGAGAGAACCCTGCCAAGGGGTTTAAGCTTTCTAATATTGCAGCACAGTTTGCGGTTTTCTATGCATTTATAAAAAAGATTTGGCCCGTGTTTACCCACCATATCCTCAATATCAGAATAATCAGGAAACAGGATTTCATAATGTATATTGTATCTAACCATTGTCCTCTCCATAAGTTCATAGGTCTCAGGGTGAAGCCGTCCTGTATCAAGTATAAAGAAACGGGCCTCCGGTAATATTTTTACCATCATATGGGTCAGCACCTGGTCTTCAGCACCGAGACTGGATGCAAGTGCTATGCGGCTATCTGGCTTATTGGAAAACCCTGTGAGGAAATATTTGAGCAGTTCCTCAGCAGTTTTATCCCTGAATATTTTTAAAAGGTTTGTTATTTCATTTTTCATAATAGGTTCCTGCCTCCAAAATGGTGTTACATGTCATTCAAAATATCGTTAATTACTGCGCTGACACCTATTCGCTCCATCATATAACCGAACCGCTCTTTCTTGCGGCCATTTGCACGATAGTATTCAATTACCCTGCTGGTATGTTCGTATAGCTCCACTTTTGTCTCAATCAGGACAGGGACTTTTGTTGCGATCCTTGGAAACTTCCCCATTGTCCCACCCAGCCAGAGGATATATCCAGTCTTTTTTGGCTGCCATGCGCCTGTTGGGCAGCTTGAGGTGCATCTGCTGCAATTTATACATCTCTCACTGTCATGCACATAATTCTCATTCAGCTTTATAATCGCTTTGGAAGGACATGTTTTTTCACACAGACCGCAATCGATACATTGCTCTTTTACCCATTCCGGTTCTATCCCTCCCATAACGCCAATATCATTTTCGCTGGCCTTGGCGCAATTGTTAGGGCAGCCTGTAACTGCCATCTTGAATTTATATGGGGTCTCTTTTCCAAAGTACCTTAAGTCCAGCTCGCGTGCTATCTCCTTTGTCTCGATAATACCAAATTTACAGGTGGCGTTTCCGGGGCATCCGGTAACGATCCTGATTCTGGGGCCATTTACACCCATTTTTACACCAGCTGATTGCAACTCATTTATGGCCTCAGCAATCCGGGTTTGATGAACAAAATGTATGTCAATTCCCTGTCTTGTGGAGAGATGAATCTGCCCTTTTCCAAAACGTTCAGAGACCTCAATAACCTTCTTCAATTGTGCCGGTGTGAAATCTCCTGCAACAGCATGCAGCCTTAAGGCATAATATTCCTTTTGCTTCTGCTGAATAAGGCCGGACTTTTGAAGAAGAGCAGAATCGATTTTATCCATGTTTTGAGTCTTAAAAATATTCATATGCCTTCCTTTAATAACATCCTTTTTAAATCGTTTATATCTGATAGTCCTCGACAAAGACCTTTACATTTTTGGGCCTTACAAAGACCTTTTCGCCGCTCTTCAAGTCGAGGGCCCTGTATTTATCCCTTGTCAACTCGGCCTCTACCACATCCGGATTTCCAACGACTATAAGGCTGACACGTGCAACAGGGCCAACTGTTCGGATATCTTTTACAGTGGCAGGTATACCTGATAAGTATGATGATTCACGATCAATGTCGATATCCTGAGATCTCACATATCCTATTGTTTGCTCCCCGTTCGCCGCAGCCAAAATAGATGCCCCCTTATCCATGCCGGCCATAAAGGTGGAGGCTTCATTGATCCTTCCATGAAACAGGTTGACGTTTCCCAAAAAATTGAACACAAAGGGATTTTTTGGATTATTGTAAACCTCTTCAGGTGTGCCGGTCTGCTCTATCCCCCCTTTATTCATGACAATAATCGTGTCTGCCACCTCGAGCGCCTCCTCCTGGTCATGGGTAACAAATATACTCGTTATATGAATCTCATCATGAAGATCCCTTAACCACCCTCTTAATTCTGCCCTGACCCTGGCATCAAGGGCGCCAAATGGCTCATCAAGGAGCAGTATCTTTGGTTCCATGGCAAGTGCCCTCGCAAGCGCCACCCTCTGCCTCTGCCCACCTGAAAGCTGTGAGGGATAACGATTCCTGAGGCCCTCAAGTTGCACAAGCCTGAGCAGTTTATTTGCCCTCTCTTTTATCTCACCCTTTGAAGGGCGCTCTTTTCTCTTCCTGATCTTCAGGCTAAAGGCGATATTGTCGAATACTGTCATGTGACGAAACAGGGCATAGTGCTGAAAAACAAAACCGACTCTTCTTTCACGTATATGGCGATATGAGGCATCTTCTCCATTTATCAGGATCACGCCTGAATCGGCGATCTCAAGCCCGGCTATGATTCGGAGCAGGGTAGTCTTTCCTGATCCTGAAGGCCCCAATAATGCTGTAAGTTCCCCATCGCATATCTCAATGTTCACATCTTTAAGCGCCTCAAAATCACCAAACTTTTTACTCACATTGTTTATCGAAATTCCCATTTATTAATTCCCCTCATCTTGATAAAACTTTACCGGTGCATCTATAAAAGAAGATTGTGCAAAGTCCGGCGCCCCGGCTGTAACATTCATTGACTCCCTGCCTGTTTTACCCGATATTTTACTGTTTTGTTCACGGTGTCCAATCTTCCACTCTGCCAGCTTCTTAACAACAAGTGTGAAAATCGCAAGAAGAGCAAGGAGCGATGCAACTGCAAATGCGGCCGAAAAATCATATTCATTGTAAAGTATCTCTACATACAGGGGGATCGTGTTTGTTGCTCCACGTATATGACCAGAGACAACCGATACAGCCCCAAATTCACCCATGGCGCGTGCATTGCATATTACAACACCATAAACCACTCCCCACCAGATATTGGGGAGTGTTACCCTTAAAAAAATCTGAAAACCATTTGCCCCGAGCACAATTGCCGCCTCCTCCTCTCCGCTTCCCTGGGACTGCATCAGGGGAATAAGCTCCCTTGCAACAAAAGGGAATGTGACAAAGATGGTTGCTAGAACAATACCGGGAAGGGCAAATATTATCCTGATATTGTAGGCGCTGAGCCATGGGCCTAACCAGCCATGTAACCCAAACACAAGGACGAATATGAGCCCTGCTATCACGGGTGAGACAGAAAAAGGGAGGTCTATCAGCGTAATTAGCAGATTTTTGCCGGGGAACCTGAACTTTGTAATGGCCCAGGCGGCTGCCAGACCGAAAATAAGGTTAAGAGGTACAGTTATAGCGGCTGTTAACAATGTCAGTTTTATTGCTGAAAGGGCATCCGGATCCACAAGAGCTGCAAAATAGGCCGGGATGCCATTTTCAAATGCCTTGCTGAAGAGTGCAATAACCGGCAGAATGAGAAACAAGCCAAGAAAAACTATTGTCACACCAATAAGCAGCCAGCGGACAAAAAGCGGCTCTGTTAGAGCGCTATCAAGGGTAACAGCGTCTAATACCTTATGCTTCGGCATATTTTCTGCTCCATCTTTGTAGAATGTTTATTGCAAACAACAGAACAAATGATGCTGCAAGCATTACCAGTGCAATCGCCGTTGCCCCGGAATAATCAAACTGTTCCAGCTTGGTTATTATTAAAAGCGAGGTAATCTCTGAGATCATCGGCATGTTTCCGGCAATAAATATTATTGAACCATATTCACCTATTGATCTTCCAAGGCTTAAGGCAAATCCTGTAAGCATGGAAGGCGCTAAAACGGGAAAAATTATATAACGGATTGTCTGCAGGCGATTAGCTCCCAGGCAGAGAGCCGCCTCTTCAGCCTCCTTTTCTATATCCTCTATAACCGGCTGAAGTGTTCGTACCACAAAAGGAAGGCCGATTACTGTCATTGCAATGACAATGCCCATTGGAGTATATGCAATCTTAAGCCCGAGAGGCTCAGTAACGGCGCCAATCCATCCATTTGATGAATAAACTGTTGCCAAGGTTATGCCTATTACTGCTGTTGGCAGTGCAAATGGGAGATCAATCAGTGCATCAACAAGATTTCTGCCTGTAAACCTGTATCTGACAAGTACCCATGCGGTGATTGATCCAAAAATAACATTTATTAAGGCTGCAACAATAGCCGCCCCAAATGTGACCCTGTATGAGGCCATAACCCGCGGAGATGTAACTGTTTCAATGAAATCAGACCATGTCATCCCTGCGCTCTTAAATACCAGTGCTGAAAGCGGGATGAGTACAATGATCCCGATGTAAAATATAGTGTATCCAAGGGTCAGATTGAAACCGGGGAGCACCCTCTGATATTGTTTTCTGCTTTTTAAATTTTCAGTATCCATTATAATTATCCGATAATTGAGCTGCCCTATTAATCCTTCAACTTATTAAAGGCAAACAGCCACTGTAATCCATGATCAGTATGCCTGATAAATCTGGTCAAAAATTCCCCTGTCTGCAAAATGGGTTGCATGTGCCTTTTCCCATCCCCCGAAGATATCTTCGATTGTAATGAGATTTACCTCCTGAAACTGTGCAGTATATTTGCATAAAACAGATTCAAGCCTGGGGCGGTAGTAATTTTTCGCTGCGATCTCCTGACCATGTTCACTATAAAGAAATTGGATATAGGCCTTTGCCAGGTCGGCTGTTCCATGTCTCTCCGCATTACGATCAATAATTGCAACTGGTGGTTCTGCAAGTATGCTGATAGAAGGCACAACTATTTCATACTCATCCTTGCCTGGTTTATTCACAACCAGGTAGGCCTCATTCTCCCATGAAATGAGCACATCACCTATCTTACGTTCTATAAATGTGGTTGTAGAACCCCTTGCGCCTGAATCAAGGATCGGTACGTTCTTGTATATGGCCTTGACAAACTCTTTAGCCTTTTCCTCGCCGTTGCCCCATTTCAACAGGGCATATCCCCACGCAGCAAGGTAATTCCAGCGCGCCCCTCCGGAGGTCTTGGGGTTGGGGGTAATCACAGCAAGACCTGGTTTTGCAAGATCATCCCAGTCCTTTATTTTTTTGGGATTGTTTTTTCGTACAAGCAATACAATCGTTGATGTGTAGGGTGAACTGTTATTTGGAAAACGTTTCTGCCACTCCTTTGGCAGGAGATCACTCTTGTCAGCGATGGAATCAATATCATAGGCAAGGGCCAGGGTAACAACATCAGCATGAAGGCCGTCAATTACTGACCTGGCCTGCTTACCGCTTCCGCCGTGAGACTGCCTGATATCAACCGCTGTGGAATTGACTTTCTGCCAGTACTCATTGAAAGCAAGGTTGATCTCCTGATAAAATTTCCGTGTCGGGTCATAGGATACATTCAGCAATGTTTTCTTTCCACTTGCATGGGCTTTTACTGGCAAAGATGCAATGATTGCTATTAAAAGTATCAATAGTATTGTAATGCTATATCTTCTCATGATGATACTGCTCCAATTTCACTTTAACGCCTTATCCAGGTCTTTTATCAGGTCATCGACTGTTTCCAGCCCTATTGATAGCCTAATAAGATTATCCTTTATCCCTGTCTTTTTTCTATGAGACTCTGCCATTGAGGCATGACTCATGGTTGCTGCAAGTTCTGCAAGTGAGACCGGGCCGCCAAGGGATTCTGCAACCTGGAATATCCTGAGCCTTTTTAAAAATATTTTACTTCAGGAATACCGCCCTTTATCTCAAATGAGACTACTCCCCCGAAACCTGTCATCTGCCTTGCTGCGATATCATGACCGGGGTGTGAAATAAGCCCGGGGAAATAGACCTTTTCAACCTTTGAGTGGCCCTCAAGGTATTCTGCTGCTGCAAAGGCGTTTTTCTCATGCTGCTTTACCCTCAACGCAAGGGTTTCAATGCCCCTCATGACAAGCCAGCAGTCAAATGGGGAGGCGGCTGTGCCCATTGCATTAATGAGAAACTGCACCCTCTGTGTAAGCTCATCAGTTGTGGTGACAACAGCGCCCCCAATAACATCACAGTGGCCGTTGTTGGTATATTGGAAAAGAGATGGCCCCATATGCCTTGTCAGGCCTATCTCCGGTATGAATAGATGAGGTTTCAAATCCATATTTACTATTTATTGATCTTTTCATTGTTTTGTTCCGCCTTTTAGTTGTTTGGTTTTGGCACCGGGTTATCAGAAAAATGTGAGCCCCTGATAACACCGATGCCTGTTAATATGGCTATGCTGCTAAACCCTCGCCAGCGCCTGCTCTATATCTGAAATAATATCATCAATATGCTCTATGCCTATTGAAAGCCTTATAAAGTCAGGGGTAACACCTGTCGCAAGCTGTTCATCAGCGGAAAGCTGCTGATGAGTGGTTGTTGCAGGGTGTATGGCAAGGCTCTTTGCATCCCCCACATTGGCAAGGTGTGATATCAGTTGAAGCGAATCAATAAATGTTTTACCTGCCTCTTTACCACCCTTTATGCCAAAGCCAAGTATTGCGCCTGCGCCATGTTTAAGGTACTTCTGTGCCCGCTCATTTTCCGGGCTGTCATCAAGACCTGGATAATTTACCCAGTTCACCTTCGGGTGTTTCTTAAGATATGCAGCTACCCCAAGGGCGTTGGTAGAGTGCCGAGGCATCCTCAAATGCAGGGTTTCAAGCCCCTGGAGAAAGAGGAATGCGTTAAAGGGTGAAAGGGCAGGGCCAACATCCCTTAAAAGGGTTACCCTTGCCTTTAAGATATAGGCCAGGTTTCCAAGGGGTTTAAGCGCCTCAACAAAGTTTATCCCATGATAGCTTGGGTCCGGATCAGCTATAAGGGGGAACTTACCGTTTGTCCAGTCAAACTTGCCCGAATCCACTATAACCCCTCCCAGGCTTGTACCATGCCCGCCGATAAACTTTGTGGCAGAGTAGACTGCAATATCTACTCCAAAGTCTATGGGTCTTAATATATAGGGTGATACTGTGTTATCCAGCACAAAGGGTATTCCGTTCTTATGTGCAACCGCTGCTATGCCTTCAAGGTCTGCAACATCCAGTTTCGGGTTGCCGATGGATTCTGCGTAGATCGCCTTTGTCTTAGGTGTTATGGCCCTTTGAAATGCTTCCAGATCATTGGATTTAACAAATTTTACATTTATCCCGAGCCTTTTAAAGGTGTAATGAAACAGGTTATAGGTGCCGCCATAGAGGTTATCGGCTGAGACTATCTCATCCCCTGCCTGTGCAATGTTAAGTAATGCCAGTGTTATGGCAGACTGCCCGCTTGCAACTGCCAGCGCCCCTATGCCCCCATCCAGGGCAGCTATCCTCTTTTCAAATACATCTGTTGTCGGGTTCATGAGCCTTGTATAGATGTTCCCGAACTCCGCCAGCCCAAACAGGCTTGCCGCATGATCGCTGCTCCTGAACTGGTATGATGTTGTCTGGTAAATGGGCACCGCCCTTGATCCGGTAGTGGGATCAGCCTCCTGCCCGCCATGCAGCGCCAGGGTCTCGATTTTTAGCTTGTTGTCGATTGCTGTCATCTCTTTTTTCCTTTCCTGTTAATTGTTTAATAATGAACCCTGATAATTTTTTAAAAACATGTTTATAACTAAAAATAAAAAACCCGCTATGCCGGTTTATTGACCTAGCAGGGCGGGTTCTCTTTACGGTGAGTTAATTAATTCTCCTCTTCTCACATAAAAGCCCCCCTGCTGCCGCAGGTACAGCACATGGCCATATTACACATATACATTATCATACAGGTTTTTTTGAATATGCTTATCATTCTATGTCCCACCAACTGCCTTTTTAATAATGGCCCATGATCATTGAAACGAGGCCTTTTTTATTTAATTCCTTGACCATTACAAAGCTGAACCTTCCTATATTACATAATCAGGTTCAGCGTATTTTTCTTTTATCTGGTTAACCAGATCCTCAAAGGTTACGCTGTCAACTATCTCTGATGCTGATTTTGCCACCTTTTGCCATATCCCCCTGAAGACACATCTTGCGATATCAGTGCATTCTGTATAACCAGCTTTAGCGCATGATATGGGCTCAATATCCCCATCTATCAGCCTGACGACATCGCCTACAGTAATCTTGTCAGGCGACTTTGAAAGCCTGTAACCGCCTATGCTCCCTCGCCTGCTTTCAATAAGCCTGCCCTTTCTCAGCTCCAGCAGTACCTGCTCAAGAAACTTTTGAGGGGCATCAATCCGTTTGGCCATCTCCTGACTCCTTACCAGTTCCATGTCATAATGGAGGGCCAGGTCAAGTACAGCCTTTAATGCATAATCACCTTTATATGTAATTCTCATAAGCTGCTCATCAATACAATTCCTATTGGAAAGGTATAGTATTCAAATCTTTTATTTGTGTCAAGTGAATTTTTTGTAAAATTTAAATTTTATTTTTCCGGGATGCCGATTTTTCGCAAGGATTCTATCTTGTAATCAAGCAGCTCCTTGTCTTTCTGTATCCTCATATAAGATTCATAGACCTTGAGTGTAAAATTGGGTGCAATGCGAAGCACCTCAGAGGCGTGATATTTTGCCTTGTCCATATCATTATCAACAGAATATACACCTGCAAGCATGCAGTGTGCCTTGAGGTTGTTCGGATTAATCTTGAGGGCCTTTTCACCATATTCTTTTGCTTTTTCATGGTTAAAGAGTCTGTTATGAAAAGGCACAGAATAGACTGCGCCAAGGTAGACAAAAAAATCTGCGTAGGGGTAGGGGTCAAGACGTATAGCCCTTTCAATGAACTGTATGGCCTTTTCATATTCACCCGTCAGGTAATGAAAATAACCAAGAAAATAGTGGGCCATTGCGGCATTTGGCTCCAGATCAACCCATTTTTCAAGACGGGATATTGCGCTCTTACTATTTTCTTTTAACAGGTCAATATAGGCATAAAGAAGCATGGTGTAGCCGTATGTTTTATCCAGCGCATATGCCTTTTCAGCATATTCTTCTGCAAGTTTCAGGGATAATGCAGGGTCATCGCTCCTTTCATAGAGGATCTGATAGATATGATATATGCCTACCCCGTAATAACCTTCAGGTTCTGATGGCGCGATGCTGATAAGCTTTTCAGCAGTAACCTTTGCCATTTCATGGTTTTCTTCAAGGAGGTACTTTATAAGAGAGAGATAGGTCTCATAGTAATGGGGGTCTTTTCCAAAATAGCGCCGTACCACATCACCGCCAATAAGCTTTATGCGCAGTTCAATGGATATCTGTGTGGTAATCTCTGACTGAAGAGTAAAGATGTCTACCATCTCACGGTCATATCGTTCTGACCATATATGATAACCCTTTACCGCATCAATCAACTGGACAGTAACCCTGACGCGGTTGCCCTGCTTTCTTACACTCCCTTCAAGTATATACCTGACCCCAAGCTCCTCACTCACCTGCTGTGCCTTGACCGGTCTGTTTTTAAAAAAGAAAGAAGAGTTTCTGGCAATAACAAACAGCTCTGGGTTTTTTGAAAGGCCTGTAATGATCTCCTCTGTAAGGCCGTCGCAGAAAAATTCCTGGTCAGCCTCTCCGCTCAGGTTAACAAATGGCATGACAGCTATTGATGGCCTTTCAGGCAAAGGATAAGCCATCCTGTTAAAGGATGCCTTTTCAGTTGCCCTTGTCCCATTTGCCTCACTGTCCGGTTTATCTCCAGGGATAATTTTATAGATGCGGACAGGTTCATCCAGATTTTTCACCTGGTGTTCTCCAAGGTATTCATACTGTACGTCTATCTTTCTTTTTACCTGGTCATATACATACCTGGAAATGTTGATCCCGCCAGGGTCGGATAAAGATTGTATGCGGGCTGCGGCATTAACGCCGTCACCATAGATACTGTTATCCTTTATGATTACATCACCCAGGTTAATGCCTATCCTGAACTGCATTTTTTTATTTTCCGGGAGAGAAGCATATTTGGCTGCTAATTCCTTCTGTATCAATATGGCGCACTCAACCGCGTTCACCACGCTGTTGAATTCGGCAAGTATATTGTCACCAGGGGAATCAACAACACGGCCCTGGAAGTCTGATATTAGCGTCTCCATAAGCTTTTTATTTTCTTCCAGGTTATGGATGGTCCACTCTTCATCATCTTCCATTAGCCTGCTGTAACCTGCTACATCAGCTATGAGGATGCCGCTGAGTCTTCGCTCGATACGCTCCTGATTCATGGGAAAGCCTCTCCATACGAAAAAAACTTACAAAAGATTCTCTGTGTCTGACGGTTAAATATCATGAATTTCAGGGGATATTAGCGTATCGAATCAGGCATGTCAAAGTATGTTTATGTTAAAAAGTACCCGCCGGTTGTTTTTTCCGGTGCAGGTACTTTTTAGAATTGAGGAAGATTAATTTTTGTCTGCCCCTTCTCTTAGCTTTGAAAAATATGCATCAAAGGCCATAATCTTATCAAGGTCAGGGTGTTTTTTAGGGCCGGTTTCACCATCTATATACATAACCATGTTTTCATTTTCAATAAATGCGGGCCAGTCGGGTAACCCTTCACCATTGGGGTCACCTGTTCTGGCAAAGTTTATCCAGTAGGCGCCCATAAGCTCACTTAATGCAATATCTGTCTGGGTGGCAGGTCTGCTGTTCATTGGGCCGGGGCCCCCAAGGTTATTAAATACATATGGTATTTCAGCAGCATGGTTCGCGCCGCCAGGTATACCCTCTATGCGGTGGTCAAAGTAATAGACATATGCCCTGTTTCCTGATTTAAGGGAATGGAGTCTTGCCCATGCCCATGTGGGCCATGCAAATGTCGATTCGCGCATAAGATCCTTTGCAGACTGGGTCGCCTCTTCATCGGTAGCGTGCGGGTATGCCTTGAGAATATCCTCTGCTGCAGCGGCATACTGCCCTTTTACCATTGCCTTGAATGACGCACTGTTCATAGGCTGATTTACGAACAATCCGCCTTCATTGGAGTTTGACCCGATAAGTACAGGGGTGTCATTAAATGCGCCGGTTTCATATATCTCATACATGTTAGCTGGGATGATTATTCCATCAGGCACAGGCCAGAAACTCCCCATACCCTTGGTGTTTTTCTGGATTTCCTCTGCGCTCAGGGTGCGGGCAGCCGCAATGTTACCTGCACCAAGATCGCTCAGATATTTCTTACCAAGCTCTTCAGCCTGTGCAAGTGTCAACCTTGCAGGGCCTAAACCACCGCCGCTCTCTGAAATAGCGCGTTGAAAAAGGCCTTTAGCCGCAGGTGATGCTGTAAGCATAAAGACAGAAAAACCACCTGCGGATTCACCGAAAATGGTAACATTCCCCGGGTCTCCGCCAAAACTGGAAATGTTGTCTTTTACCCATTTTAGGCCCGCGATCTGATCCTGTATGCCGTATGTGCCTGAACCGCCGCCACTTTCTGCGCTGAGTTCAGGATGGGCCAGAAAACCCATTGGGCCTAAACGGTAGGCAACGCTTACCAGCACAACCCCCTTTTTTGCCAGGTTTGTGCCGTCATAGGCAGGTGAACTTGTCATGCCTATGCCGAATCCGCCCCCATATATCCAGACCATTACAGGCAGCTTTTCATCGATCTTTTTTGCCCCTGTCCAGACATTAAGATACAGGCAGTCTTCGCTTATATCCTGCGGGCCGCCCAGCATTGCGCCAAAGGCGGTGTCCTGCATGGGGCCGGGTGCAAATTTGTCTGTCTTCTTCACCCCTTGCCACGGGACAACAGGCCGGGGTGATTTCCACCTGTTTTCACCAACAGGCGGTGCGGCAAAAGGAATGCCTTTATATGAAAATATGCCGTCAAGCTCTATGCCCTCAATAGTGCCACCTGTTACAGCAACTGTTGCGGTCATAGCAGGTACCTCTTTAACCTCTGGTGCTATGGCTTGTGCGGATGTATCGGTTTTTTGCTGCTGGGGTTCATTGCTGCATGCAAATGTGAAGAGTGTCAGCATTGCCAGCAGCATAAAACAGCTTGAATGTTTGATAAGCATTTTACCTCCTTGAGTCTATATGTTTAAAAGGGATTGATCATGGCCCCATAAAAGGGGCTACATGCTGGTATGGACTATAATAGATAGAAAAATGGTAATCAAGGGTCTTTATTTCAATTTCCCATTATCATCAAATTCTATAAGCATACCTTTTCTTATTGTATTATTTTTTATCTGGTAATCCTCAGCCAGTTTGCAGCTCTTCAGATTTCCATTTTCATGCAGATTGATATTAACAAGCAGGGTGGTCTTGCATGGCACGCCATCTATCATGACCTCTTCAGTGGGATAAAAACTCCTTAACTTCCCGCTGTCATAGAATGCTGTGCTTACACCTTTTGGGCCTCCACTCCCCTTGCAAAGATAACCTTGTACCATGTAATCATATGGAAATGCGCATATGTGTCCGGTAACATCATTGTATGGAAAAAGAAACCATGTGTGGGCGGGAAGAAGAGTCCCTTTATACATGAAATCCTTACTCAACTGGAATAACCTCAACTGAGAGTCCTCCCTGAAGTGTATCCACCCCTTTTCGCATGGAAAACCATCTATTTCATGATCCTCTGTCATGTAACCTATGACAGTGCCTGACTCGGGTTGAAAGATCTTTTTGAAATGGATGCCATTTTTATCAACATCGTATTCCCAGCTTTTACAGCCTGTAAAAATAAGACTCGCCAATATAATAAAGCCTGATACTAAAATTTGTGAATTATACCTTTGCATTTTTGTCTCCTTTTGTCCTGTCAATAGGGACAAGGCCTTCCGGAAAACCGGCTGGTAAACATACCTTGTCTCTAAGCCTTATACCTAAGTCAATAATTTTGAAATGCATCCATCTCTTATAAAACCAGCCTATTGCCAGTGAATCACAATGATACTTCTGGAAAATCAAGAATAACAGAATTAATAAAGCAAGGAACATGCCGATATCTATGCGAATATAAACATGTTGATTTAACTTGATATGTCCGGTAGTGTTAAACCAATTTAGTCATTAACCAAACATTCAAAAGACATGAAATGCACGTCTGTTGTGCATGATATGTATGCTTTCACCGGTTTTTATCTTAAAAAAGGATATACCTTGGATGAAAGCCACATCAACCTGAATCGTGGAGGAGATAATGAGGTTATCAGATTTTATCGACAGAAAACAAATCAGTTTTGTCATTGCCGGAATGTTCCTTTTAACATCATTCTGGGGATGTGAGAAAGGCAATGTACCATCAGGGTCTGCTGTAAGGGATGGTGTTATGCTTACTGTCCTTGATCCAAGGGGGCAGCCATCAGGTATCTTCGGAAGGGTAGGTGAGGCAGGTGCAGGTATACTTGCTAACCGCAACCCTGATACACAGCCCAAACTTTCCATGGATGAGCTTGCGCCCCTTCGCATGGCGCCAAGGCTTGATACACTTGAAAATAAGACCATCTACCTTGTGGATACCGGCTTTGCCGGATCGATGGATTTTTTTAAGGAGATGCAGAGGTGGTTTAATGAGAATATGCCCTCTGTCAAGACAGTTACTATTTTGAAAAGTGGGAATGCCTTTGTGGACAGCCCTGAGCTCTGGCCAGAACTTAAGCAGAAGGCCGATGGCGTTGTCTTTGGCGTGGGCGGGTGAGACGGCTGTTCGGCGAGTATCGCCGAGTTCAGTCGTATAATGGAAGGGGAATTCGGGGTGCCTACTGCCCCGATTGTTACATCTCGTTTTGCAGAGTATGTTATCAGGGATGGTAAATCACATGGAATGAACCTGAGGTGGGCGTTCCCGCCTTACCCTGTTATGGGGGTGGATAAGGAGACACTGGTTAAATATATCAATGGCGATGACCCTGTAACAGGTAAAAAGTTTATGGCAGAGGTTATTGATGCACTTACAAAACCTTTGACCGAGGAGGAAAAGAACCCCCCTGTTCAAAAAAGGGAAAAGCGTCCGCGTCTGCTTGCACCTGACACTGAAGCAAATCTTAACAGGATGTTTATAGAGAAGGGGTGGACAGACGGGCTTCCCATAGTGCTCCCTACACAAGAAAGGGTGGCCGAGATGCTTACAGGCACTGATCATGATCCGCAGGAAAAAGTGGGCATGATGTCTGTAACTACCCATGAGGAGCTTAATGAATATACGGTTGAAAAGGTTGCCGCCATTGCTGTTATGGCAGGGGCAAGACCCGAACATCTGCCTGTTATACTTGCGATAGCTTCAACACAGCACCCATCAATACCAAGCTCCACAGGGTCATACGGGAGTATGGTGGTGGTAAACGGGCCTGTAGCACGAATAATCGGCATGAACAGCGGTGTTGGTGCTCTTGGGCCATTCAACTATGCTAACTCAGTGATCGGGAGGTCATGGACACTCATGAGCATCAATTTCGGAGATGCCAGGCCCGGTGATACCTTTATGGCTTCTATCGGTAACGGCCTGAGTTTTACAAACCAGTGCTGTGCTGAAAATGAAGAAAAGAGCCCGTGGGAGCCATTCCATGTTCAAAAGGGTTTTAAACATTCAGAAAGCACTGTGAGTGTATTCAGGGGATGGAATGTTGCAACGCTCGGTATGGGCGGGGCAGACGCGATAGTGCAAAGGATAGAGTCAGCAGGAATGATGGGGAGCGCTACCTTTGTGGTAGACCCTCTTGCAGTAAAGGTGCTTAAGGACGAGGGATGGACTGATCCATTTAAACTGAGTGAGTATGTTGCCGGTAAGCTGGGCAACGCCTTCTTTAAACCAAGGCCCGAAGATATTAATTTTGTGGTGGTTGGAGGAGAGACCAACCCTATATGGCAATCCACAGATTACACCTATTACAAGACGGTTTCGGTTGATAAATGGATGCCTGAGAATGGGATTAAGCTTGATAAAAAACCCATCCGCATGCCGGTAAGCAAACAGTGTGAGGATGAGTTGTGCCTTATTGGAAAAAAATAATATATTTATTTTTTGCTGGGTAATGTTTTATGCACCACCTCGTAGAGACAAGGCATGCCTTGTCTCTACGAAGGCCGATATCAGGGATAAAGCCCAATGTTGTTGAGGTGAAAATACATTTCCAACCGTGTAGGGGCAGGCCTGTGTGCCTGCCCGGTGATGGCGGTTCATATCCTTAAATATTGGATGGACACGCAGGTCCACCCCTACGTAGAGACAGTTTTTAAACCTGTCTCTACTGATTTATGTGCCACTTGATAAAATCATCCCTTTGGTTTTATATAACTCCCTGCCAGCTCCTTTAAGATTGACATGACATTGCTCCCCCGTTCACGTGCAATACGGTGGGCGTCATCAACAATCCTTACCGCCTGTTTCTCAAGCTCTGCTTCGGGCGGGATGACCATATTCATCTTCTGATATTTCCATTGCAGAAACTGTATGGTCATGCGCTCTTCCTGACGTCTTATAAATCCCATATTTTTATCCTCAGGTGATATTTTGGTTGAGTATATCTTTCAACATTAATTGGTGTAGGGGCAATTCATGAATTGTCCCTACATATCATTTCATTATTTTAGAGAAATTTTCTTTCGCATATCCTGGGCCATTTCCCTGATTTCAGTCAGGTCCTTTTTCATCTTTGCATAGCCATACCATGTGGAATAATCGTAATTAAGGTGAAAAGCCCCCTGAAAGGTCTTCATCCTGTGATCCATAAACATCTCATAGAGTGTCTGTTCAATCTTTGTATCTACATCATAAAAGGCCAATAGATCAGGGTAACTGGCGTTCCCCTCTTTTTTTACAATAATATGATCTCTGTACAGCCCGGCGACTATCTCTATCGCCTCAGCAAACAGTTTATCGGCCTCTTTAACCATCTGGTCTGCATTTTTGAAATTTTCTGTTACAAAATTTGGCGAATGGCACTTTTTGCATATATCTGTAAAACGTTTTCTTTCGGCATCAAATTCTTCCTTTGTGAGACGTGCCATTTTAGCCTCTTTTACAACATCAAGCCTGGGGGTTGGATTGCCATCAGGGTCGAGCACACCAAGCCCTTTCAATATGGTGGCTCTGTACCCCATCCATTCTGCGTCCTCTTCTGGCAGGCGAACGGCCAGAAATCCCCATGCGGAAAATACCCTGTGGTCACCTCCAGGCATATGGCATGTCTGACATTTGGGGGCACGATCTTTATTCTGATGATCAATTATCCGGTTCAGCAGATAGGTTACACCGTGCTTGGCCCCGGAGTACATCTCCCATTGTGCATGGTCAAAACCCATGTGGCAGGTCTGGCATGCCTCCGGTTCTGATGCCTCCATTTTTGAAAAGGAGTGGCGGGTGTGACAGTTCTGGCAATCCATGCCGTAGCGGTAGTATTTGCGGCCCTCTTCAAGCCTTGAGTTCTGATCCTTTACTCCAAGGGTATGACACCCTCCGCACCCCTTCTGACCTTCAATGAACGGTTGAGGCTGCATATGGGTATATGGCATTGCCTCTAATGCAACAGCGCCAAGGGCATGTTTGCCTGAAAGATACTGTGATGCCTGATCCGCATGGCACTCCTCACATGTAGAAATAGTTGGAAGCTGTGCCTTAGCAACATCATCTACCCCCTGGTGCATATTCCCGTGGCAGTCAACACAGCTCATGCTCTCTGCCATTTTACCGCGGTTAAAATCCTTTACCTGCATTGGTGTTATTTTTTCATGGCATTTTTCACAGTCAGAGATTACTGCCCTTGATACAGGTGATGCAAAGATAAACAAAAAGCAGAAAGAAATGAGCGCAAAATGATTTTTTTTAATGGGCATTGTGTCTCCTTGTAAAAACAATATTTAGATGAATTTTATACAGTATATAAGATTTTTCCCGATCAATCATTAAAAAATAATGTTTTTTTTAGGTCTATATCCTGCATTTTCCGGAAATATTTCTCCCTGCTGTATAAAATACTATTAAATTGGTATTCTACCCTGCAGGCAACTTTGATTTATTATATACCCTGTCAGTCAGGATATTCATGTATGTAATAGATATTTATAGCCTTCTCAACTTGATAAAAATATGGTAGAAACCGGTTCAATTGTAAAAAGTTTACTCAATCCTTACAGGAAAATAAGATATCCAGATGAAAAATAGATATTATGATCTTATATTATACGCTGTTGCTTCCGCATTAATACTGACCTGTTTCTGTTATATATATGTAGAGGACTTTCTTCTTTTTCACTTTTTTGTAGAATTGTTTTCCATTATTATCTGTTTCAGCATTTTTGTGATCACATGGAATTCAAGATATTTTATTGACAATGGATATGTAATTTTTCTCGGGGTGGCGTTTTTTTTCATTGGTATTTTAGATATACTCCACATGCTTTCATATCATGGAATGCCTTTTTTCCAGGTCCACGGGAATGATTTGCCAACACAACTGTGGATTGCTGCCCGTTATATGCAGGGGATTTCATTGTTCCTTGCCCCTTTCATGCTCAAATATAAGATAAAATTATATAGTATCTTTTATTGTTTTTTGTTTGTAACCACTCTAGTGATTTTTCTAATTTTCAGGGACATTTTCCCCAGTTGTTATGTTGAAGGCATCGGATTGACGATGTTCAAGAAGATGAGTGAATACATTATCTGTTTAATCCTCCTGTTATCTATATTTCACCTTTTACATTATAATAAGATATTTGATCGTTTAGTCCTTATATTAATCATATCCGCAATCTCTGTTACAATCCTTTCAGAACTCTGTTTTACACGGTATCTCAGCGTCTATGGTTTCTCCAATTTTGCCGGCCACTTTCTTAAAATAGTTGCCTTTCTGTTGCTTTACCGGGCGATTATTGTAACCGGCTTAAAAAATCCATACAGCCTGCTGTTCAGGGAGTTAAATCAAAATAAGGAAGAGTATCACTCGCTTTTTACAAATATGATTGATGGATTTGCCAGGCACCGCATTATCACAGATGATAATGGACAGCCTGTTGACTATGAGTTTATAGAGGTAAACCATGCATTCGAGGAACAGACAGGCCTGAAAAAAGAAATGTTGATTGGAAAGAGAGTTACTGAAGTCTTGCCTGGTATTAAAGATGAACCATCTGATTGGATTGGAAGATATGGCAGTGTTGCCCAGACCGGAAAAAGTATAAGGTTTGAAAGTTATTCACGGGATCTTGAAAAATGGTTCTCGGTTATTGCATACAGTTCAAAGAAAAATACCTTTGCCACAGTTTTTCAGGACATTACTGAACGCAAACAGATTGAACAGACCCTGGAGAGAAAGGTGAAAGAAAGGACAGAAGAGCTTGAAAGGAGAAATCAGGATCTACAGGATTTTTCTTTTATTGCATCGCATGATCTCCAGGAACCTTTACGCAAGATCCGAACATTCGCAGATATGATCTTTGAGAAGATTACCAAAGGGTCTCTTGAGCAGGTAGGAGATTATCTCTCCAGAATGCAGGACTCTGTCAAGAGGATGCAGAACCTGATAAAATCATTGCTCGAATATTCACGTGTTACTACTGCTGAAAAACCGTTTGAAAAAATTGATCTTTCAAAAGCAATGACGGAGGCTATGTCCAGCCTTGAAATCCTTATAAAGGAGAAGAAGGCAACTATTGAGGTAACAGCGCTGCCGGCCGTTGAAGCTGATCTTATCCAGATCATTCAGGTTTTTCAAAATCTCATTGAGAATGCCTTGAAATTCCACAAGCCCGGTGATGCCCCTTATATCAGGATATATGAAAATAAAATTTCCGGACCCAGTTGTCAGATCATTGTGGAAGACAGGGGTATAGGTTTTGATGAGAAATACCTGCCCAAAATATTTATGCCTTTCCAGCAGCTTCATGGAAAAATGGAGTATAGGGGAACAGGAATGGGGCTTGCGATATGTCAGAAAATAATAAACAGGCATGGAGGAATCCTTACTGCAACCTCCGAACCCGGAAAGGGAGCTTCTTTTATTTTTACGCTTCCCATCGTTCAGACAACCAGCTAGCAGTTATTTAAGTTTTAACTTTATTTACAGGTAGTGTCAGTCAGTAGAGTTTTTAGTATATAGTTATTCATTAAATTATTTTTTTTATCTATACCATGGCCGTAAATATAACTGATCAACATGTTAAAGTACTCTTAATTGAGGATGACGAAGATGATTATATTATTATTAGGGAGTTTCTTGCAGGTATCCCGTTAAAATCATTTGATGTAACATGGATATCAAACTATCATGATTCGCTTCCCCTTCTCAGAAATAATTATCATGATGTCTGTTTGCTGGATTACCGCCTTGGTGTTAATAATGGTATTGATCTGCTAAAGGAAGCCAATGACTCAGGTGCATCAATTCCTGTTATTTTTCTTACAGGGCAGGGTGAATATTCAATTGATCTTGAGGCAATGAAGGCAGGGGCAGCAGATTATCTTGTCAAAGATACATTAACATCATCTATGCTGGAGCGTTCAATTCGATACTCCATTGAAAGGGCAAATGCAGCCAGGAAACTTAAAAGTGCATATGATGAAATGGAAGACCGGGTGAGACTAAGGACAAAAGATCTCAAGGATGCGAATATGAATCTCCGCAAGGCATCCGAAAAAATAAAATCATTTGCCTATTCGGTTTCACACGATTTGAAAAGCCCTGCAAGCAGTCTTATAGGCCTGACAAATCGTCTTTATAAGTATTGTGAAGATAATCCTGATGAGAAATACAAAGTTTATTGCCTGCAAATCAAGAAAGCGGCTGAACAGGTTTATTCATTGGCTGGGTTAATAAACGGTTTTATTACCGCAAAAGAAATGCCACTTAAATTAGAGGTAATTCCCCTTGAAGAGGTTTTTAATGATATTGCAACAAGATATTCGGAGCGACTTTCTGAAAGGGAGATACGCATGATAATACCCGATAATTTACCCTCTATAACAGCAGACAGGATGTGTATTTCCAGGATATTAACTAATCTTGTGGAAAATGCCTTGAAATATGGTGGTGATAATCTCAGCAGGATATGCGTAAGAGTAGATGAAAATAACAGTGAATATATTATATCAGTAGAAGACGATGGTTTGGGGCTGCGTGAAATAGATAACCATGATATTTTTCAGCCATTTATTAGGATAGACGAGAATCGGAAAATTGAAGGTAATGGATTAGGCCTTGCCATTGTAAAGGAATTAGTTGAAAAGCTCGGAGGCAATGTCTGGTATGATTCGGTGTACGGGAAAGGCGCTACTTTTTATATCTCAATTTCCAAATTCATCTGACACTGATCTAAGACATTTACCATGTCGGGATAATATGATAATTGGAATAATCAGAAGCTGAATATGTGGTTTTGTATAGGGTTAACAATAAAATGTCCTTATCGTTAGCGAGGAATAATATGGATAAAAAACGTATTGTGATTGCTGAAGATCACGCAATCGTCAGGGATGGCTTGCGATCACTCCTTACATATGAAGGGAATTTCGATGTTGTTGGGGAAGCGCAAGATGGAATGGAGGCAATTCGTTGTGTGAAAAGCTTAGAACCCGATCTATTACTGCTTGATTTGAATATGCCTAAAATGGACGGTATCTCTGCCATAAAAGAGATAAAAAAGCAGTCCCCGGATGTTAAGATACTCACCCTCACAATGCATAAGGATGAAGAGTATATTCTGGAGGCATTCCGTTCTGGGGCAGACGGATATTGCATTAAGACATCTTCAGGGAAAGAGGTGCTTTCAGCAATAAAAATAGTTCTCTCCGGCAGGCAGTTTGTGAGCCCTGACATATCCGGCAAGGTGCTTGAAGGATACCTTGAAGGCAAAAAAACCCTGAAAAAAGAATCTTCCTGGGAAGGCCTCACCCAGAGGGAGAAAGAGGTATTAAAGCTTGTTGGCGAGGGTTATCAGAACAAACAGATATCGGACTTTCTGTGCATAAGCATCAAGACCGTTGAAAAACACAGGGCCAATATCATGGAAAAGCTTGACCTTCACAGCGCTTCATCCCTTACTGCATATGCTATTGAAAAAGGGCTGGTTGTGAAATAAATATTTAGCCGCTGACAGGAAACTGAATTTTAATCTGTGTATGCTGCCCTTCACCGGTTACAATATCGATTTTTCCACCAGCAAGCGCTACACGCTCAATCATACCATTAAGCCCCATATTGTTTTTTTCAGATGCCAGCGCCATGGCTTTCTCTACATCAAAACCCTTACCGTTATCTTCGAAAAAAAGATACAGGATGTTCTCCGACTTTCGCATATGCAACTGAAGGTGATCTGCATTGCTGTGTTTCAGGGCATTATTAAGGCATTCCTGTATTATCCTGTAACAGACAATCTTTAACCTTTCAGGGATATCCTCTTCCTTTAATTCTAGCCTCATATCAAGCTCTATCTTCCTGTGGATCTCCAGAGTCCTCCTGCATAGAGAACGTATTGCTGCTAAAAGCCCAAGTGTATCAAGAATTGATGGCCTGAGGTCATAGGCGATCCTCTGCGACTCGTCTATAACCTCCTTTAACAGGTCCATAATTTTTTCGAGTGAAAACCCGGTCGAGGCTGATTCAGACGAAGAACCCATGCTGCGTATCGTCTGTTCCAGGGCAAATCTTATTGCGGTCAGACTTGAACCAATACTGTCATGCAATTCCCTTGCAACAGTCTTTCTCTCCTGTTCCTGGGTCTCAAGTATCTTTAACGACAGGTAATGGAGCTGTTTTTCGGATTGTTTTAACCGGTTAAGTATTTTACTGTTACGTACCGCATATCGTATTGATCGTTCCAGGAGGACAGGGTCGAGCCGATTTTTATCGATATAATCCACAGCCCCTTTTCCCATTGCGAGCATGTCAATATCAAAATCACCCTGGCCGGTAAGAATGATTATGGGTTCAGTAAAACCCCTGCGAACATATTCGTCAATAAATTCAAAACCGGTGTGCATTCCCAGAAAATAGTCAACTATACACAGGTCATGTTCTGTTGCTGAAGCCTTCATAAAGCCTTCATCAAAATCCTTTGCCCAGTCAAGTTCGAACTTGTGCCTTTTTACCTTCGACAGTATCTCACTAATAATGATGAAATCATCTTCATCATCTTCTACCATCAAAATTTTTATTAGCTCAGGGGATTCCATTTTCAATATGCCTTTTTTCTTCAAAATACATAAATAAGATATCTCAAGTAGGGTTTTTACCCCATTATTATTCTCATTAACTGAAACTAGAATGATGGTCAATGGTTAAAGGGAGGATATATCGATATTTTAACTAAAGGAGTTATAAAATGGAAATCGGAAGACCAAATCTTGCTCAAAAAAATGCACTTGTTGTAGATGATGACGAGGTGATTCTTAAAAGCTTATCCGGTTGGCTGGAATACAGGGACTGGAATGTTGTAACTGCCTGTGATGGAACAGAGGCCTTTAAAATAATGACCCGGAAAAATGATTTCGATCTTGTCCTTACTGATTATAATATGCCACGAATGAACGGATTGGTTTTGGCAGAAAAAATAAAGGATATAAACCCCTTAATCCGAGTCATTCTTGTTACAGGAACATGTAGCAGTATTTTAGAGCGGGAAATCAATATAATCTATATTGATGATGTTCTGCATAAACCATTTTCTCTTGATGAACTGGACAATGTTCTCGATGAATGTATTACCAGAAATAGTTTTGCTGATCTGTTTACACCTGCTATCCCACTCTGGAATCATTCATAAACCAATCAAAGAAAGGAGCAAATAAAATGAATCCACCTATCGAGCTGCCCCTGGGAAATGATTCAGTAAGGTTTACTTATGATGGAAGGGTTTTTATCGAGGATGCCATTAAGGCTTTAACCGGTGAAAAAAAGCAGGAACCAGCACGAGTCTGGAATAAAATAAAAAAGGATCATCCGACCGTCCTAACATATTGCAGTTCATACTTAACAAGTGAAGGTGATAAAATTCAAACCATTGATGTGGAGGGAATGGATATGATTTTTCAGCTTCTTCTTGAATATATGTGAGGTATTCGGATTGAATTACAGGTAAATGCAAAAAAAATATTTGCCGAAAGGATACTGTCATGAAAATAAAAGTGGATCATTTGAAATGTGATACCACAGGCGCATGCGTAAAAAAGTACCCTCAACTCTTCAGGTTTCAGGAGGGAAGCAAAAAGGCTGAATTCATGTATGAAATAGTTCCCCTGAAATTTGAATCAAAATGTCCGGACATATTAAAGATATGCCCTATGGGTGCAATTTATTCTGAATGTTGACCCAACTATTCGGAAAGTGCAGAATATGAAAGAAGCGCTTCTATATGAAAAAATCGAAGGACTCAGTGCCCATTGTTTTTTGTGCAATCATCACTGTAAAATTAAAAATTCAGAATTCGGATTTTGCGGTGTGAGAGAAAACAAAGAAGGAAAATTATTTACCCATACATACGGTGAAGCAGTTGCAGCTAATATTGATCCTGTTGAAAAAAACCCCTGTATCATTTTCTTCCGGGAACAAGGACATTTTCTATTGCTGCACAGGGATGCAACTTCCATTGCGGTTTTTGTCAGAACTGGCAGATATCACAGGTTCCCATTCAGAAGAGCAACGGTTTGACCAGGATAAAATTATTACCCGGAGACATTGTTGATAATGCCATTACTCAGCATTGTAAAAGCATTTCATACACCTATACCGAACCTACAATATTTTTTGAATATGTCCTTGATACGGCGAGACTGGCAAAAGAAAATAAGTTATACAACATCATGGTAACTAATGGGTATATGACTCTTGAAGCGCTCAGGATGATAGCGCCATATATTGATGCATGTAACGTGGATCTCAAATCATTCAATGATGATTTCTATTCAATTACCTGCCACGGCCGCCTGAAACCGGTCCTCAATTCCATAAGGGAAATGAAGACTCTTAATATATGGATAGAAATCACCACTCTGATTATCCCTGATCAGAATGATACGGAAAAAGAGCTTACTGATATCGTTGAATTTATCGCCGGGCTTGATAAACAAATCCCATGGCACATCTCCAGGTTTCATCCCGATTATCAATTTATGAACAGCAAATCCACTCCGCTGAATACACTGGACATAGCCTTTGATATTGGGAAAAAGGCGGGTCTGAAACATATCTACAAAGGGAATGTGCTTGGTGATGTCACAGAAACATTATGTCCCAATTGTGGTGAAACGCTTATTCGCAGAAACGGCTTTTTCGTGGATATGAACCGCATTCAACAATCATCATGTCCGGCGTGCGGACAATCGGTCGCAGGAGTATTTTGACAGGAGGAGTGTAAAAGTAATGGTCTAAGAAGAAGGTAATGAAGAAAGCGCCATCCTGAGGTTCCCCAGTTAACATCAGATCATGCAAAAAGCACAATGTCTTTATCCTGTTACCTTCACCAATACACAGGAAGCCACTTCGGAATTACACGAAAGGAGGTCACAAAAATGCAGGCACGCGGTCCGCTGATGATCGAGCATCGTCTGATTGAACGTATGCTTTCGGTTATCGGAGAGGTCTTAGGAAAAATCGAATCAAAGCACAGTGTAGATCCTTTATTTGTGGATACAGCAGTTGATTTCATAAGGGTGTATGCCGACAGGACTCATCATGGAAAGGAAGAAGATATTCTTTTTCGGGAACTTAATCATAAAACGCTCTCCGAAGAAGACTGTAAAATCATGAAAGAACTCATAGATGAACATATATTTGGCCGGCAGACGACGAAAGCGCTTGTTGAAGCCAATACCCGTTACCGGAATGGTGATGAGACTGCCTTGAACGAGATTGCCGGTAATCTCAAAACTCTTATAGAATTCTATCCCAGACATATCGAAAAAGAGGACAAAGTATTTTTCCCTTCATCCAGATACTATTTTACTGATGAAGAGGATCACGCTATACTGGCAGAGTATTGGGAGTTTGACCGGAAGATGATTCACGAAAGGTATAAGAAAGTTGTTGAAGGATTTGAAAATCAACAATGAATCCCGTGAAAACGGGGGGCCATTAAAGAACACGGAGTTAGGTTGGGTATTAACCCAACATCCTTTAAAAAATGGGGGTGTTGGTTCAAAAACAACTTTCTTTAAAAGATATAACTGAAAGTTGTCAACTGAACATAGTTATAAGGCCGGAAGAAGAGGCTTATTTTTACTAAGTTGAAGAGTTAACCAGAGAAGCTTTCTGGAATTTATATAAGCCTGAATGTGATGAACATTATACGGCGCACAAGCTCAGAATCAGTACAGATTTTATAAAACACCTTGATTATGTGGCAGAAACAGATGGACGTATTGTTGGCACTATAATGTATACTAAGTCATATGCTGAGTGATTAAGGCGGCTATCGGGATAGGAGCGTAAACAGCGCACACCCACTGATGCCGGGTGTTGGCCAAATGACAACTGTGCAGGCCTAACACTGGTTTTTTCATGCAAAGGTAATCGTTTAGAGTTTTTCTAAAGTTTATCTATTTTCCCTGCCCTTACCCATCTTGGAAGCCTGAAGATTCCCAAATTTATTCATCCTTTTCTTTTGGTACATTTTGCTTTTTGCTTATATTTTCTATTACTTTCAAGCTCTCAATATATTTATTTTCTACATCGCTCAAGGTTTTTTGCTGATACTTTTTATATTCTACGGTAGCCTTTTCAATTGCTGTTTCATGACTTACAGAACCTGCTCCCTGCAATAGTTTTTCACCGCTCATGGTCAATATTTTATCAAGATGAAAGGTCCAGTCTTTCATGGTCATTGATTGTTTTCGTTCGGCTTGTCTTTCTGCAAAATCCAGATACCCCGATACTATTTGCCCAAGCGAGCGAAGTTCATTTTCATTTAGATAATTTTTTGCAATAACAACATCTTTCAGAAAAGGACGACTACCAGGAAACGACATCAGCCCCATAAATTCTTTTTCGGCATCAGCACGATCAAATATTACCTCAGCGGCTGTTTGTCCATGGACTGCGTAATGAATTTTATTTTGCACTTTTTTGAAAAATTCAATGGAAACATCTGACATGGGGTCATAATCAATGCTGGTTGCATAAATATCCAGTACCTGGCGGTAAAATACCTTCTCGGACGAGCGAATGTCGCGTATTCGTTGCAGTAGTTCTTTCCAATAGCCGCCGCCTCCCAAATTTTTAAGCCTCTCATCATCCATTGCAAAGCCTTTGATGATGTATTCTTTGAGGATATTTGACGCCCATATCCGGAACTGTGTCGCTCTTTTGGAATTGACCCGGTACCCCACAGCAATGATTGCGTCAAGGTTGAAATATTTGGTTTTATAGTTCTTGCCATCAGTGGCAGTTGTTTCCAAAATGGAAACAACTGAATCTTCATCCAGTTCACCGGAATCAAATATGTTTTTAAGATGTTTGGATATTGCTGGAACATTTACATCAAACAACTCGCTCATCTGTGCCTGTGTCAGCCATATTGTTTCATTCTGAAAAACAGTATCTACCTTTATCCTGCCGTCATCGGTTTTATAAAGGATTATTTCAGACTGGTTGTTTTTTTCTGTCATGATTCCTGCCCTCGATATTGTAAACATCTAAATTGCATTTCATTCAGACAAATCAATTTATATTTTGAGGTGCATCCCCTATTTCACTACTTAATGGATCCTTTTACTCTATTTTATCGATTTTCTATCAAATTGAAGTCTCATATCCTTTAATCTTTGTAAATCAAAAAATATCATTACTCCGGAAGATACCTCCGCAGAAAAAAAGGTCTGGCCATCTTAGCAGGGCTATAAAAGAAATGCCACCAGGAGTAGAAGAAGAGGCTTTAAGATTTGCTGCCCAATCAGAATCTTTCTCAAAACTGACTGATGAGGAACGGAAAACCCTTGATGAATTTTTGAAATTTCTGAGGTCTGAGGATGAAGGTATGTAATGAGAAATTATTCCGGCTGTAATTGATGCGAATATATTGAAACAAAGGGGTGGCCCGTACAGCCTTCAGCCTTCAGTCTGTTACAGCCTGTCCCCAAACAGTCTAAAGTCTAAAACGCTTCAGCCTGATTTTCCCCTTGCTTTTTCAATAAATTAGTCCTAAACCTTTAGCCTGTGAAATTCATGATTATGACCGCGAAGCGGATTTCACCGGGCTTGGACATTGTACCTTTTCGGGTATAATGAATTATTGTCTTACGAGTCTTATCGTTTTCTCTAAAATCTTGAATCTTGAATTTTGAATATTGAATCAAGATTTTTATTAATAGTATTTTTGATGTCATTCCCATGCAAACGGGAATCCAGTTGTATTTAATTTATAATTGTTGGGAACAGTCCAATATTAAGGGCTCCCCTGTTTGTTCTTTTGATTTTGTTTTGGATGTGAGCAGGGTAAAGGATATCATCAAATGAAGTGGAGGAGATGAACAAGAGTCAAAGGCAGACCCTTTTCAACTTAGTATCCAAAGAAAACTTTATAATTAATGGAATGGTAAATTACCTAAAACAGGCTGATGCAGCCATAACATAATCAACTTAAAAAATAAGGAACAAGGATATGTCTCTAGAAATATTATTAGCATTATTAAGCATCGTGATCACAATATTATTAGCTCTTCTAGTAAAAACAAGGGTTAGCAAAAATAAAATAAATATAAAAATGAAAAATAGTAAAGCAGAAATAAAAGATATTGTTGGCGGAGATAAGGTTAAGTGATAAATTTAAAAGATATTATAAAAAATATCTCTACTGTAGATACCAAGTCATATAAACTTGATAATAAAAATCAACATAATACGATTAATCTCAAACAAAAAAATAGCACATTAAATGCAGATGAAATTATCTGTGGTAATCAATACAATGAGTACCACATCCATTTCGATAATACAGATGATAAAAATATTAAAGATCTAATAGATATCAACTACGAACGAAAATCTTTATTTGATAAAGAAACAGTTGTACATTATCAAGAATCAGATATCCCTTCTCAGATTTCACTACTATTAAAAGAAGCAGAGAGTTTACAAAAAATACGTAAATTTAACGAAGCATTAAAAATATACTTGGATATTTCTACAGACCCATCAGTGTCGAACTTATTACCTCAAAAAGCTAGATTCACTATTAATCTAAATGTGGGGATTTGTTATTTTAACTTAATATCAACCCCAAATTATTTGGAGGAGGCTAAAAAATATATTGATAGAGCTTATGGATTAAAAGAGGGACAAGATGAAGAAAGAATTTATTTGGTTCTATCATGGTACTACAAAGAAATAGGAAATAATGTTTTATCAAAAACCATGCTTAACGAAGCTATTAAGATAAATCCTGAATATATAAGAGCGATAAATATGCGAGCTCTTATCAGAAAAGAAGAAGGTGAAAAATTAGAGGAAATACTTAAAGATTATTTTGATGAAAACGGTGAGTTGAAAGAATTATTTAAAGAAAATGAAAACGTTTTTATAAATCTGGGTCAACTCTTTTATATGGCAAAGAAAAATGATGATGCCATAGAATGGTTTGAAAAGGCAAAAGAAAGGATAGGAGATGATTTTATAGTAATTGCTTTACTAGGAAATTCATATTTCTTTAAAAGCTTGAAAGGAAAAGAGTACCTCAATGATTTTAATATAAATAAAGATATTAATTTTGAGGCATTATGTAGATCATGGGAGTTATTTAAAAACGCTTTTGAAATTGCTGAAAGTGTTGGCTTAGATGCGACATTAAAGCCATTTATTTTAAATTTTTCGACCGCGAGTATTCTAATTGGTAAGTATAAAGATGTAATAGATAAATTAAACAAGGCAATTAAGTTGGGTATTTCAGATGATGATTTGCTAAGAAATAAAGCAAAAATCGAGGCGATATCTGGTTCAACAGATGAAGCAAAAAAAATACTTCAAAGACTTTCTGATAAGAATTCATCTATCAACTTTTCATTGATATTGTTTTCAGAAGGCAGATATACAGAAGCAATCAATAATCTAAGAAAAACGTTAATGGAAGATAGTCTAGAAGATGAAGACATTGAATTTTGTGAAGCTCTTCTTTGTGAATGTTTAATAAAAAATTCAGAAACGCCTGAAGCTCTTAAAATATTAAATAAAATAAAAAAGGAAAGCAGGGATACATGGAGAAGTGATCTAGTTTGGGGTAAGTATTATGAGCATATAGGAAATATTTCAGAATCTGAAAAGTATCATACAAAAGCACTAAAAATATCAGAAAATCATCCTTATGCATTTATTGAAACAGTTATATTTTTAGGAAGAAATAAGCAGTATCAAAAATCCATTGAGCTACTGAAGGCAAGTTTTAATATGCCTTTTTTCCATGTAATGAAGCAGGATGTATATCTATTCCTCGCAAAATCATATTTTTTCATTGATGATTATGAGTCTGCAATAAATATAATAGAAGAAGCTAGTAAAGAAAATGTAGAAAAACAAATTTTTACTGAAATACTTATTGAATGTTACATGCGATTAAAAAACTACTCAGAAGCACAATTGATCCTAGAGAAAACATATTATAAAGACCCATTGAAAGATTCCAATATACTTAATTTATCAACATGCTTGGCTTTGCAAGGCAAAATTGAGGAAAGTATAAGACTATATAATAAGGCTGAAAAGTTAGAAAAAATAAAAAAAGATTCAAAATTCTATATGCAATATAGTCAGCTATCCTTGTTAAACGAGGATAAAGAAAGTGCCTTAAAGTATGCGGAAAAAGCAAAAGATATAGACATAGATATACCAAAATCTTCGGCACATAGCTTCTATATGCAAATGAGCCTTCGTTGTGGAAAAACTGATCAGACTGTTGAATATATGATGGATTACCACTCATCTTTTCCAAAAGAGATGTTAGTAAAAACAATAAAGGCAGTAGAAGATAAAAACGGAAATGAAAAGCAGTTGACTGATGAATTTAAAAATGAGTTATTAAAAATTAATGAAAGATTTCAATTTTTAATTAATCAATACAAAACAAATCCATTTCCACTGCATTTCCTTTCTCGTTTTTTTAATAGAACTTTAAATGAAGTTTATTATTGGAGAATAATTTATGGCATTCCAATATATGTGGATTCTGGAAGTCCCTATTTACATAAATCCGAAATCGAAAACTTGCAAACAACTGAAACACTTCTCGTTGATAATGTCGCATTAATGATCTTAAATGAACTAGGCTTAATAGATGAACTATTTAAAGAGTTCAATCAAATTATTATTCCACAATCACTTTTTGAAGAAATCCAAAATAACATCTTACTTGTCGAAGATCCGAAAAATATAAAATTATGGAAAACATTAAAATCAAATCCTAAAGTCCTTTTCTGTCATATACAAACAGACTTCGATTTTTTAAGTAAAGGCTTTTTAGATTTTATTGGACAAGCCACTTTTGATTGTTTGAATATTGCAAAAAAAGAAGGGCATATTTATTGTGCAGGTGATGATAGATTAAAAAGGCTGGCATATAAGGAAAAACTCAAAGTTACCGGTATATATGCACTATTAATAAATCTACATAAAAAAGGTGCAATCGATGGAAATACTCTTTCAAAATATAAACTTAAATTGTTAAGTGAAAATCATACTTTTATATCTTTCAATAGTGATGACTTATTGAATATCACAAGAGAAAGACAATATGAATGCGGTGATGAATTGGATATCTTTTTTGATACTATTTTTAAAGAACAACCTAATATAACGAGTTTTGTAGCAGTTTTCAGAGAAACATTAATGAGAATGATAATGTATGGTATTAAAGCTAATGTTCTTGCTGGCTGGATATTTAAATACATAGAAATTTATCAAAGAATATTTAAGAATGAATATACAGCTCATAATTTTCCACACTTGTTTCAGAAAAGACCAAAAGAAAATTATAGAGGTCACGAAATAGATATTATTGAGATATGTATGCTAGCTTTAATAGATATTTTATTGATAATAGAATCTAATATAAAGGAGCAAAATGAAAAAAAGATACTTTATGATACATTTTACAATACAATTAACCACAGTGAATTATTTCAAATATATAACAATGAAATGATTGAATTTGTTAAAGATACAATAAAAAGAAAAGAGTCGTTCGGCGTCGTAAATGGGTGAATGGAGACCGTCCATAAAACAAAGACTGTCAGACCTACACATTTCACAAAAGCGACTCCTAAATGAAAAAGTCAATGACAGGCTGTTAGCTCATTTAATTTGCTGAGAATGTAAAGCCTTGACCCGTATATAAATGGGGATGTCCTAAGGCTTTTAAGTTATGCAAGCACGAATCTTACAATCTAACATCGTTTTTACATGGATGTTTTGATCGGGCCGGATAGAGTCTGTGACTTTACCAAAACCTATTTATTGTTTTATGACATCTATCTGTCGTAATGGCGATTTTCAATATAGCATAATGAAACTTAGAAATAGGAGAAAATCATGGCAAATAAGCATATCTGGAAAAGAAGTAATGACAATTGCAGAGGCTGAAAAGGAAAATGTTCCCTTTTAATATAAATGACGCATTATTGAGATATTGTTTGGCTGCTTAGCTTAACACGACCCTATAAAATACATGATCCACCTTATAAACTTAATATTGTTGAAGCCCTATAATACAGGCTTAATTAGATAAAACAGCAGGAATTATTGAAACAGGAATAGTTGGAAGCAGAACGGGAGAGATATATGAATAAAACCAGTGTAAACATAATGCTGGGGGGAGAGGCCGGTCAGGGGCTTCAGACTGTCGGGCCTATTCTTGCTAAAAGCCTCATCCGGGAAGGCTATTCGATTCATGTCACGCAGACCTACGAATCGAGGGTCAGGGGAGGGCATAATGTCTTTGCCATACGGGCCGGTACAGGTAAGATAGAATCTCCATATGACTGGATAGATATCCTGGTATGCTTGAACAAAGAAAGTTATAAAATCCACCGGAATAGACTGACAGACGATGCTGTTGTTATCTGTGACGATGACTGGGAAATTGAATTTGATAGAAAAATCATCGTCCCTTCCAAATTGCCCGGAGAAAAAGTAACCAGAAACAGCGCTGCGATAGGGATAGTCGCCGGCCTGATCGGTGTTGATAAAAATACCCTCATGAGCGTGTTTAAAGAATCGATGGACAGCGGGAAGGCAAAGGAAAATATTATTACAATTGAGGCCGCCTTACTGTGGCTTGATGAAAACAAGATTGATTTTAAACTGTTACCTGAAATTATGAAACCTGAAAAAAAATGGATGCTGACAGGCCATGAGGCAATCGTCCTTGGAGCTGTTTCAGCAGGGATTAAGTTCTGTTCCTTTTACCCTATGAGCCCGGCCACATCAATAGCCCAGACCCTTATAGATTATTCAAGTAGAATGGGTCTGATAGTAGAGCAGGTGGAAGATGAAATAGCAGCTATAAACATGGCCCTGGGTGCTTCATATGCTGGAGCCCCCGCTATCGTTCCGACATCGGGCGGGGGATTTGCACTGATGACAGAGGGCGTGAGCCTTGCAGGAATAAGTGAGACCCCCATAGTAATTGTGGTCGCCCAGCGGCCCGGGCCGGGAACAGGTCTTGCCACACGCACTGAACAGGCTGATCTTATGCTTGTTCTTCACGCAGGTCATGGAGAATTTCCCAGGGTCATTTACTCCCCCGGTAATGTCGAGGAGTGCTTATACCTTAGCCGGAAGGCGGCCTTTATGACAGAGAAATTTCAGGTTCCGGCCTTTGTACTTACTGACCAGTATATTGCCGAATCTTATCAGGACGTAAAACCGGTTAACATAAAAAAGCTTACCTGTGTGAACCCGGGTGAACGGGCCTCCAATATATCTACACCATATCAACGCTATAAGATTACCGAAAGCGGTATATCACCCCGCCTCCTTCCGGGTTTTTCGGAAAACCTTGTAGTTGCAGACAGCCATGAGCATACAGAAGAAGGTCATATGACCGAAGACCTTAACCTGAGGCCGCATATGGTGGATAAAAGGATAAACAAAGTAAATAATATGGAGGGTGAAGCTGTTTTACCGGAATATACCGGTAATAACAAACCAGAGATCCTTTTTGTCTGCTGGGGCTCAACAAAAGGGGCAGTGAAGGAGGCAGCGGGGCTGCTTCAATCAAGAGGCAAAAAGACAGCAGTCCTTCATTTTTCACAGGTGTGGCCCCTCTATCCGGATAACTTTTTAAAATATCTTGAAGGGGCAGGGAGAGTCGTCTCGGTTGAAGGAAACGCCACATCCCAGTTTGCGAAACTGATACGTCGCGAGACAGGATTTATGATAGAGACCAGAGTATTGCGTTATGATGGTCTCCCGATAACGCCCGATTTTATTCTTGACAGGTTGACTCTATAAATTTTTTTGCTTTAAAGGAAAGGGCTGAAGATGGTCACTCTAAAAGATTATGGTGAATATGAAACAGCATGGTGCCCCGGATGCGGGAATTTCAATCTTCTTGATGCTGTTAAGGATGCTCTTGTTAAACAGGGGCTGAAACCGCACCAGGTACTGTTTGTCTCAGGCATCGGGCAGGCTGCAAAGGCCCCTCATTATTTAAACGCAAATCTCTTCAATGGCCTCCACGGCCGTGCATTACCGGTTGCCACCGGCGCAAAACTGGTTAACCCCGATCTTGCAGTCATAGCCGAGAGCGGAGACGGATGCATGTATGGTGAAGGGGGCAATCATTTCCTCTCTGCTATACGACGCAATATAGATATAACAGTACTGGTACATAATAATCAGGTTTATGGTTTAACCAAGGGTCAGGCCAGCCCGACCTCTGATAAGGGGTTTATTACAAAGACACAACCAGAAGGGGTGATCCCTGTTCCTTTTAACCCTGTTGCCACAGCTATTTCTCTTCATGCTGGCTTTGTAGCACGTTCATTTACCGGGATGAAGGAACACCTGACAGCAATGATAATAGAGGCGATGAACCACAGGGGATTTGCCATAGTTGATATACTTCAGCCATGTGTCTCATTCAATCATGTGAATACCTTTAAGTGGTATAAGGAAAGGTGCACGGAGTTGCCCACTGGTTATGATCCTTTAAACTGGGTTTCGGCAATGGAAAAATCGCAGATATGGGGAGATGAGATACCAGTTGGTATTTTTTATAAGAACAACCGACCTTCATTTGAAGGAAATTTTTCTGTCCTTGAAAACGGACCCCTTGCAGGAAGAGGTGTTAATCATTTGAAACTTGCGGAGATTATGAGTTACTACTTATAATGAAATAAGCCGGCGTCTGTGAACTTGTCTGCTGCGGCTAACCCATGATACTTCAGGATTAGCGGGTGGATTTTTTGGCATCTAAAATTAAAATATTTTTAATATCTCCTGATAATAAATAAAGCAGAGCCGGAATCCTCACACCGGCCCTGCTTCTATATTTTAGCAACCGCAGCCGCAGCCGCAGGAATCAATCTGATATTGCATACAACCGCAGTTATCAACTATATAATAATTTATGCATGGATCGCAAAGATCATAGCATAATACCTCATCACGTTTTTTAAGGTCCTTTTTTGTGGACCTTTTATTTTTTAATTTGGTATCCATAGTTCCACCCCCTTTTATGTCCAATCATGTAAAGCCTTTAAGTTTTCATTTGAAACTTTTTTGCTTTATCCATGGCCTATAAATAATCATGCATTGCTAATATTCAAGCCTTTTTTTTGCCTTTGTACGAAAAAGAAAGGGCGATCATATTATACCTAAGATTATGCCTGTTATAAGACCTGATGAGGACTTGCTAAAGTCATAAAAATAAAAGGTCAGTTATTAGCATCTGCATTTCTTGCAGCCCCTTATGAACCATTTATAAATGGAATTTTCGTAGGCGGTGCACAATGACCTTGCCCGTTTTTCGGAAATACCTATATCACAAAATCTGCAATAGATGTGCAGAGGGTTTATATAATGTAGAATATTTGTTTTCATGATAAATTCACCTATTATAAAAGTCTTTCCATCTCAATGTGTAACTTAAAGCCTTCCATTCCTTATCACGTTACTAAATCGTATGTATTCGAATGACCATTTATGCCTGTCAGCAATTTACTCATACCTCTTTTTATTAAGGTCATCCAATTACGCCATAATGTAATCATTAGCCGCTCGCTTGTCTATACTACACAAGCTGAGTCGTACACATTTATCTATGAATTAATACAGGATAGACCCTATATACATATTTCAGTTTAAACCGTAAATTCATAAGTAATTCTCGATTGTGCGTGCATCTTTTAATGGGAAGGTCCAGGTATAAACAGTAAAGATCGTTCCGGTTAGAATAACGGCAATTCGGGTATCTTCATTATGATTATTATTAAATAATTATTCAAACTGATTAAACAGGAGAAAAAGATGCTGCTATTTAAAAGAATATTATGTCCCACCGATTTCAGCGAGCCTTCCTACAAGGCATTAAAGGCTGCCGATGATCTGGCAAAAGAATTCAGGGCAGAGCTCATATTAATTCATGTGGTGTCTCCAATGCAGGTCTTCCCCTCATCACCCGGATTCGCACCCGGGATGATGGCTTCCAATGCCTATCTTCCTGAAGATATTGCCAGTGATATAAAAAAGCATGCAACCGAATCTCTCGAAATGACTGTTAAAGAAAAGGTGTCCCAGGGAGTAAAATCAAAAACAGTAATCCTGCACGGAAACCCGGCTGAAGAAATTGCGAAATATGCAGAAGAATCGAAGGTCAGCGTCATAATTATGGGGACGCACGGCTTAACAGGCTGGCGGCACCTTCTTCTTGGTTCTGTAACCGAAAAGGTTGCTCGCATTGCATCATGCCCGGTTCTGACAATTCCTTCAAAATAGGAAAAAAAGTATGAATGATAAAATAATGATAGTGGATGATGAAGAGCATATTCGAATGCTATACGCTGAAGAGTTAGAGGATGAAGGATATATTGTTGTGACAGTGTCAACAGGGTTCAATATCGTTAAAAAAATAGAGATAGAATATCCGGACATTGTCGTAATTGATATTCAATTACGAGATTATAACGGTCTTGACCTTTTGCAGGCTATCAAGAATAGGTTTGAGGATATACCCGTTGGTATCTGCAGCGCATATGATACATTCAGGGAGGACATGAAATCAACAGCTGCTGATTTTTATGTTTTAAAATCCCATGATTTAGAGGAACTGAAAAATAATATAGCCTCTTCACTTGATCATTACAGGCAGAAAAGAAAACTCAAAGCGCATTTTAATATGTCAGCAAATATTATCTAAGGGGGCCTGTATGACAAAGAAAAATCAAAAAGATAAAAAGAATCAAGATCAGGAGTGGCCTCTACCCTTTTGTACAAAAGCTCCGTCCGCGGAACACCACAGGAGCGCTGATAATGATGAGCCATGCGATGATGCCAGAGCCACGGAATTCGAAGAAGAAAAGGAAAACATGGGGAAAGATCGATGAAAAATGAACTTCACTTTATTGTTCCGGATCGCCAATCAAATGCGCATATGGATGAAAGCGTAGTAAAAAATCTGATAGATAATTATCTTGAGTGTTGGAAAAATCATGAATTTCATATCGGGAAGATAGAGTCAAAAGGAGAGATATTTGAGGTCAGGGCAAAAGTCATGGGAGATATCGCTATGGAAAGGATTTTTGTTGTTGATAAACATACAGGCTGGGTACAATCTATACAAGCCTGATATTGCGTAATACTGTTTTAATGAAATATTTTATAAAACATCCTTTTTTATTGGGGCTGATCGCAGATTGATCAGGCTCAAAATTACAAATTTTATCTCTTTCCTTTTTAAGGAAATCTTTTAATTTTTCCTCTGGAATATATCTGAATTCGTTTAATGTAAGATCAGACAAAAAAACACCATCCCTTAACAATTTCAGATTTTATTTTTTTGTCATATCCCGGCCGCAGCACTGTAATGGAACAGAACATGATACCTCTTTTCCGGCAATGCATGCGCATGTCTTGGTGATCCGTAGTTCTAAACCGCATGTTTCACATATATAAACATCACCTTTTTTCATTTCGACACAATTTGCCATGTCTTATCTCCTTCTATTAACAGGTTTGTTCTCTTTATACGACGCTTTCTGATGGAAAGATCGTACAGATAAAATAGTCAATCAGGAAAAATGACTCTTATTCATTTTTTTCAATAGCCATCAGGATGCAGGCGAGTATGCAGCCAGCTGAAACATCCGGGGTATTGAGCCTCCCTTTGAACTGGCGCCTTCTTCAATGCTTATTCCATTTATGAAACATTCCTTTTCTATCACCGCTTCAATTAATTGAAGAGTATGATCGTCAAGTTCATACTCATGCCATCCGAGCGTCCCAAGTCTCCGGTTCAACTCTTTGAGATTAGGATATTTAGAGACGGCTACATTGGCAACATCTCTGATATACGATGGCACAAGGTTATCCTGCATACCTTTTTTGTTTAATCTTTTTATAATGATATTTATTAATTGTTCCATGGTAAACCTCGTTTCAATTTAACACTTTTATGTATGCCAGTTCTTCATATGTTTTTTGTGTGACTCAAGATATGCACCAGGCTCATAAAATTTGTCATAAAATTCCAGATCAATGTGATGCGCCTGTAGATGCATTATGAGAAACATGGAAGGGATTGTCCCAGGAAACTTGCCAAAGGTTTCATATATATACTGAGCCTGTAGCGCTACGCACTCCCTGAATCTTTCATCATGTGTCTGCGCAGCAGAGCGCACCCTCGGGCTGTCTTTCCATGGGCCTGGTGTTTCCCGGTTAAATGGGCCGCCGGGTCCGAATTTCCTTTCACAAAGGGCATCCACCGCAGCCCTCATATCCTTATAGTGTGGAGGGCAGAAGCCCTCCATAACACCCTCAAGACCTGTTGGATTGGGGTATGGCCACCGGGCATCAACATCGTATCTGAATCCAAGCCCCGGCACATTCGGATCGCCGCTTGCCCCTAAAACAGCAAATGGGTCAACACCATTAAACATCCATCCTCCAAGTCCCATGGCCTGAAGCATCAAAACCCCGGCGTAACAACTTGTTGCAAGCTCTACAGTGAGTTCAGACATAGACCACTGCTCAACAAAGGTTATTGGCCAGGTAACAGATACGTCGACCAGCCCCCTAAATGCCTCAATGCCCGGCACAGCCCGTTTGTTTATGTCATCGTAGAGCACCAGGCCGTTCTGAAGCATGTAACAAAGATTGAGAAGCACATGCTGAGACAGATCCCCGACGGGTATAACCACCATTGTTGAGGGTTTATTATAAACCCATGTATTATGGGCTTCGGTATAGGGCAATTCGGAGAGAATCCTGAGACGTCCATCAGTGATTTTCCTGATATTGCTTTTAACATTGGCGATAAATTTATCAATGTCTATGGAACCATCATCTTCTCTATGCTCAATTACCGGCCCGTCCCGCATTTCAAGCACATATACTCCGTCATCGTCAGTAAAAAATGTTTTACTTGTGTGAAATCCTGCTGCTGATGGAAAGACCCTTCCTGCTGCTGAAGCTGCATAATTTGAAAGATATGGGGCATACCTTTCAGCACGATATATCAGATTGTTCCATAATGTGTTTCCGCCGCATGCCGATAAAATAACCAGTTTTTCAAACTCACTTAAAGGCATCGGTTCATATTTTGATTTATATGCAAATACACCGTCAGGGATTTCAGCACCCATGAAAAACCGCCTTGAGCGGCGGCCCAGCAGGGCTTCTATAAGTGGAAATGCCAGCATGTCTCTGTACCTGCTGGTATGTGACGTTTTCATGAAAACCTCCTTTGAAAACTTAGTATTATCAATACGGCCCGATAAATGGCCTCAGCGTAAATCTTTATATGTGATGGTAAATTAAACCTTATTATTGGCCATAAATAAATACAGGCTATCATGTATTTACAAGGGATATGGTATTCATTTAAATTCTTTTACATGAATTAAAATTTGAGAGCATGGAAAGGTATCAGAGATGGAAAGGTATCCATTTATTGAAAATTTCGGTGGAACGAGTATTGTTGATGTCCGACTGCGTTTATTTGAATACATGATAAAATGTTCACTTGAGGAGCTGCTTCAAAAAACTCTGGATGAGATTGAACTATTAACCGCAAGTTCCATCGGGTTTTACCATTTTATTGACAGGGATCAGAAATCGATCATACTTCAGGCATGGTCAACCAGGACTGAAAAGGAATTTTGTCATACAGAAGGAAAAGGGATGCATTATAATATTGAGCAGGCTGGTATCTGGGTTGATTGTGTACGTCAACGAAAGCCTGTGATTCATAATGATTATCCATCTTTACCCGGCAGAAAGGGGCTGCCTGATGGGCACGCAGAGGTAATTCGTCAACTTGTTGTGCCGGTTATAAAGGAGAATTTGATAGTTGCTATACTGGGGGTAGGTAATAAACCTACAGGCTATACAGAAACGGACGTGGAGATTGTATCGTTTCTCGCTGATGTAGCCTGGGAAATAGTGGAGCGGAAACGGATGGAAGAAGCCTTGAAGCAGGCTAATGATGATCTGGAAAAAAAGGTATTGGAGCGCACCGCTGAACTCGAGTGGAAAAACCATGAATTGCAGGAATTTGCTTCAGTGGCATCCCATGACCTGCAGGAGCCCCTCAGGAAGATCCAGGTGTTTTCTGATCTTGTCGAGAAAGAACTTTCCGGCACCATTTCGGAAAAGGTAAATGACTACCTGGAACGTATGAGAAGTTCGGCAAAGAAAATGCAGCATTTAATGAAGTCCTTACTTGCCTACTCAAGCCTTTCCTCTCAGAATCTTACCTTTGAACCTGTTGATTTAAATTTGATTGCTGACAGGGTTACTGAGGATCTAAGACCCATATGGAAAGAAACAAAACCTGAGATTGAAATAGCCGATTTGCCGCAGATAGAAGCAGACCCACTTCAAATAACACGGCTTTTTCAGAATCTGATCACTAATGCAGTTCGTTACAGCAAAAAAGGTGAGACCCCGGTTGTCAAAATATCAGGTCGAATCATATGTAAACAGGGAAAGGGGAAAATGAATGAGTTTTGCGAACTATCTGTGGAGGATAATGGAATCGGTTTTGATATGTGCCATGCAGACAGGATATTTTTACCCTTTGAGCGGCTCCATACCCATGGGGAATATGAAGGCACCGGGATGGGGCTTGCTATCTGCCGCAAAATCGTGAGTCGACATGGAGGAAGCATTACAGTTCAAAGTCAACCTGGAGAAGGATCAAAATTTTTTATATGCCTTCCTCTCAAACATTAATGATAATAAATACTGACAATTATTAATATTCTGATATATTCTGATCTCACGATAAATCATTGAAATCGGTATAATAGCAATCTGTTTTATTTTAAGATATAAAACATTCTGTTTGTTATGGCTTTTGCTAATCAAAATGAGGAAGGTAATATAAGGGTAAAGTATGAATAAAAAAACTATTAAAACCCCTTTATCCTTCACCTCTGATAAATATTCAAAATCAAAAGCTGTCTCCCGTTTTAAGTTATTTTTTGGAGGAGAAAAGCTTAAATCGGAAAGTAGAGAAAAATGTACAGAGCCTGCAGAAATTAATCAGGTAATGGCTGGAATCCTTGACCTCACTCACATTATGGCAGTATATCTTGATCCGCAGTTCAATTTTTTGTGGGTGAATCAATCCTATGCAGAGAGCTGCAAACAGGAGCCATCTTTCTTTCCTGGTAAAAATCATTTTGACCTTTATCCTCATGAAGAAAATCAGGAGATCTTCAAGCGGGTTGTTGATACGGGAGAGCCTTTTTATGTTGAAGCCAAACCTTTTGAGTTCCCGGATCAGCCGGAACGTGGCATTACCTATTGGGACTGGAGTCTGATTCCGGCAAAGGATCCTGATGGAAAGGTCGTAGGACTTGTATTTACCCTTGTCGAAGTTACTGACAAGGTCAGGGTTGAGATTGCGCTCAAAAAAAGTGAAGCCCAATACAGGGAACTGGTACAGAATGCAAACAGCGCTATTATACGCTGGAAGATTGACGGGACGCTGGTTTTCTTCAATGAGTATGCTCAGGAGTTTTTTGGATACAGGGAAGATGATATTATCGGCAGAAATGTCAGTATTCTGTTACCAGACAAAGACTCTACAGGAATAGACCTAACCGGCCTTGTGAATAAGATAACATCCTCCCCGGATAAATATGAAAATAATGTCAATGAAAATGTCCGGAGTGACGGAGCACGCGTCTGGATAGCATGGACCAACAAACCTATTTTTGACGACAAAGGAAATGTTAAAGAAATTTTAGCTGTTGGAACTGATATTACCGCATTGAAGAATGCTGAGATGGCGCTGGTAAATGCTGAAAATGAAAAAAGCCTTATTCTGGATAATGCAGATGAGTTAATCGCATACTACGATAATGAGAATAATCTGATATGGGCCAACAGGGTATATCTAAAGCAAGCCGGACTCCCTCTGTCAAAGTTACAGGGCAAAAAATGCTTTCATTGCTGGGGTCTGGAAAAAGTATGCATAGATTGTCCGGTAATAAAGGCATCAGAGACGGGACAACCCCAGAGTGGTGAACTGACACCCGAAAACCAGGCACACTGGCCTTCAGCACTGGGTTCATGGGATATAAGATCTGCCCCCGTCAAGGATAATGAAGGTAATACTATCGGCGTAATTGAAATCGCCAGAGAAATAACTGAGCAGAAAAAGACAGAAAAAGCTCTTCGCGCATTGGCACATTTTCCGGGAGAGAACCCCAACCCCGTAATGCGCTGCACAATGGATGGGGATATCCTCTATGCAAATGCACCAGCACGGAACTGGCTGGAAAGTCTTGAATGGAAATCTGGAGAACTTCCGCCCGCTTCAATACTCAATCTCATACATGAGGCATGGGAAAAGGCTAACCCAATTGAAACAGAAATAACTTCTCTGACAGGACAGACATTCAATGTAATTGCGATACAACCGACAGGTGAAGAATACATAAATCTTTACTGTACAGACGTTTCTGATCGAAAAAGGGCACAAACAGCGCTTCAGGAAGCCAATGACAGCCTTGAAGAAAAAGTCAGAAAACGTACATCTGAACTGGAATGGAGAAACAGGGAATTGCAGGAATTTGCATATGTCGCTTCTCATGATCTCCAGGAACCTCTCAGAAAGATAAAATTATTTGGTGAATTGATAGAAAATGAATTGAAAGAGATGTTAACAGATCGGGGAAAAGATTATCTGCAGCGAATGAACAAGGCAGCGGATCGCATGCAGAAATTAATAAAGGACCTGCTTTCCTATTCCCGTGTATCCTCAAAAACAGGACCCTTCGAACTGGTAGACCTTAAAACGATTGTAGATGATATTGCCAGGGACCTTTTACCTGAAGAGGGTAGTTTTACGCCTGTTATTGAAACAGGTGACATGCCTAAAATTGATGCCGATCCAGTTCAAATGCACCAGCTTTTCCAGAATCTGCTGTCTAATGCGATCCATTACCACAGGGAGGGTCAGGCCCCGGTGGTAAAGATATCAAGCCGCATACTGAAAATCGATGACAAGAGAAAGAGGATGTTCTGTGAGTTGATAATTAATGATAATGGAATCGGATTTGACATGGTATATGTTGATAAGATATTTATGCCATTTGAAAGGCTTAATCCACAGGACAAATATCAGGGGACCGGCATGGGGCTTGCCATATGTCGTAAAATTACAGAGCGTCATGGCGGAAAGATTGCAGCCAGTAGTGTTCCCGGAGAAGGCGCGACATTTATTGTAACATTACCCCTGAGGCAGACAAATGACGCAGATTGATAAAGATAAACAACGTGGTCTTATTTTAATTGCAGAAGATGACCCGGATGATCGATTCCTGATTGAGCAGGCCTTTCAGACGAGTAATTTTGCAGACAGCCTTTTTTTCGTTGAGGATGGTGAGGAACTGCTGGACTATCTGTTTGGCCGTAAACAATATTCGACAAATGGACCGACCATCCCTTCATGTATTGTGCTTGATCTTAAAATGCCGCGGAAGGATGGACGGGAAGCATTACAGGAGATTAAACAGAATCCTGAATATGCAAACCTTCCCATACTTGTGTATAGTACATCGGATTCCGAACATGATATACAATATTGCTCCAATCTAGGCATTTCCGATTATATGAAAAAGCCTGACAGCTTTTCAGGGATCCTGGGATTGGTGGAAAAAGTCAAAGGCGTCTGCTTTTCAGCCCTGTAATAGCTGTAATATACTATCTTATCCTGTTTATAATATTTGTGGTTGATGAACCCTCTATAAAGAGAATGCTTTTTACCACCCCGCCTGCCCTCTTAACTATATCAGCTCCCACAATATCATCCTCTTTCCAGTCTCCACCCTTTACAAGCACATGGGGGACAATCTTTTTTATCACCTCATAGGGGGTCTCTTCATCAAAAATAATGGCCATGTCAACACAGCCAAGGGCAGCTATCATTTCAGCCCTTTCATTTTCCGGCACCACAGGTCTTGTTGGCCCTTTTAATGCCTTAACAGAGCTGTCGCTGTTCACTGCCACTATTAAAAAATCACCAAGCGCCCGTGCCTCATACAGATACCTTGCATGGCCTATATGCAGTATGTCAAAGCACCCGTTTGTAAATACTATCCTTTTTCCCTTTTTTTTAAGGAGGTTGATCTCTTTTTGTGCATCATCTATTGATTTAACCTTCTCTCTGTGATCCTTCATATATTCTCCATGTAATATCAATATGCAGCCGTTCTTGCCAGCGTAAGACCAAAGACCCTCGTGCAACCTGCCTTTTTTAGCACCCTGGCGCATTCATCCATAGTATTCCCTGTAGTTGCAACATCATCCACCAGTATCACACCCTTACCATTCAGATTGGCATTGCCAGTTACCTCAAATGCCCCCTTTACATTTTTCCTTCTCTCTTCCAGTGTAAGCCCTGTCTGGGTCTCTGTATACCTTATTCTCGTAAGTGTGAAGTAATCTGTTTTCAGGTTAAGCAATCTGCTTATTGATTTTGCAAGAAGCACACTCTGGTTAAATCCCCTCTGCCTGAGTTTTCTTTTATGGAGCGGCACAGGTATCATGATCATGCCATCCAGATCACCTGTCCACTCTGTTAAAAAGTCTGCAAGGAGACGCCCCATGGATTTTGCCAGATATGATTTGCCTGAATATTTTAACCGGTGAATTGCCTCCATGATCTTATCCTCATAAAGATATGGCGACCTCAGTTCATCATAAAATGGCCTTGTGCGGATACATTTTTCGCAGAGGTGATCCTCCTCAACCTTTGATACAAACGGCACCCCGCATATGGAGCAGAAAGGGTGAGTAAGCAGAGGGAAGCTAGAAAAACAGGTGTTACATATATCCGGGAGTTTCCTTTCACTGTCATCAAGGAAATCCATGCATATATGGCATTTTTTTGGATATATGATATCTATAAGTTCTGTAAAAAGGTTCATTGTTTACCCTGCGCCCCTTACCTTAAACCTTATGCCCTATACCAATTTTATTCATGTCCCAATCCACATCAACCTTTATTTTTCTGTTATCCTTTTTGTCCCTGTAAAAGAGATGGCCCTTTTCAAGGCCATAATAGAAGAGGTCTTTTGTAGCTGCAACATCCTGGATACAGTATTTTTTAATACTATCAATATCACCCTTTTTAAACCACTCCACGGCCTTGAGCCCATCTGCTGATTTACCTTTCTTTATTGTCTCCTTTGCAAGGTTATCAAGCGAAAGCCTGAACCCGAGCTGTTTATACAGCTCTTCCAGAATATCGAATGAGGGGAGGTCATAGAGATTTATGTTTGTATATGCGCCCAGCACCTTATAATCAAACCCCTTTGTGTTGAAGCCTACTATAAGGTCAGCCTCCTTGAACCTCATAATCAATTGATCGATTTTGTCCTCTGTGAAGGTATAAAACTTCTTTTGGATACTGTCATATATTACGGCCACTGAAATGCGCATTAGATGACAATTGTTCCAGCCGCCTACCTCCTGTGCGAGCTTCTGGGTTTCAAGATCAAAAAAGAGGATCCTGTGGTCAGGTTTCTTGTGTTTAATGGTTTTCTCAGTTGAGGGTTTTTCATCGTCAGTGATCTTTTCAGCCGAAAAAAAACTTTCTACCGGTATATCACCGAGCAGGTATTCCAGAATGGCCAGGGCAGACCCCTTGTCCAGCGGGTTATTGCCTGAACCGCACTTGGGTGAGTGTATGCATGATGGACAGCCCTCTTCACACTCGCATGACTGGATATGATCATGGGTCTTTCTTAAGAGTTCTGCGATTATCTCAAAACCCCTTCTGGCCAGGCCGACTCCACCGGGGTGGCCGTCATATATGAATATAGTGGTCTTTTCTGTCTGGGGGTGCAGGGGGTAACATATGCCGCCTATATCATTCCTGTCACAGAGCGCAAACAGCGGGAATATGCCTATTGCACCATGTTCAATAGCATGTATGCCACCCATTAGCTGGAGGTTCATCTTCTGGATCAACTGATCTATAACCTCGTCTATCTCTATCCAGAAGCCGTGTGTCTCAAAGGTCTGTTCAGGCAGGTCAAGGGGAAAGACCCCTATAAGCTCCTGGCCCGGGAGCACACGCTTTTCATACTCTGTAACCCGCTCTGTTACTTTTATTGTCCCCTCCTTAACTATGAACTGGCCTTCGGGTTTACTCCTTTTTACCTCTATAATCTCTGTATCCTTGTCAGTGTGCACCCTGGTAAAGTAGTTAAGGTCACTTTCTTTCACGATTATATCCCTGTGCTCTATATCAAGGGTCTCAACAACATACTGCTTTGACATATGGAGATATATTGCCCCGGGGTGACACTCCTTGAATGCCCTCATGGCATCTATAGTACCAATGGCTGCACCTGTACCCCTGTCAAATATGGTATAGCCTTTTCCCACGCTCCTGATATTCACCTCTCTATGTGGATGATCCTTTTCAGACCGCCATGAGGGAGGGTCGTCAGATGACCGGATGAGCATACCCTTTGATTCAAGGTGCTCCAGGTTTTCTTTCAGGTTGGTGGGCCAGTATAGTTTGTCCTCCTCTTTTATCAAAAATTCATCTGCCGCACACGGGAGGTGCGACCTCACTACATATTCATTGTCAGGATCAAGTATGGCCGCCTCATATGATCTTTCAAACAGGTGATCCGGGTGTTTTACAAAATACTGATCAAGGGCATCAGGCTTTGCAACCATTATTATCATGGATTCCCTGCCTGACCTCCCCACCCTTCCGCCCCTCTGCCATGTGTTTATGATGGTACCGGGGTAACCTACAAGTATGCAGATATCCAGATTCCCTATATCTATCCCAAGCTCCAGGGCGCTTGTAGAGACAACACCTAAGAGATCGCCTGTGGCAAGCCTTTTTTCTATCTCACGCCTCTCTTCAGGCATAAAGCCTGCCCTGTATGAGCTTACCTTGCGTCTTAAATCCGGTGAAAGACGCGATGTCCATATATGTATCAGCTCTGTCACCTGTCGTGACTGTGTGAAAACGATAGTCCGGAAACCCGCCTGCATACAGTAACCAAAGAGCCTGGCCGCAGAAAAGTTGGAGCTTGTGTCCGGGTTAAGGAACATAAAATACTGGTCTGCCCTTGGCGAACCGCCTGTATCTATGACGCTTACACTGTCACCGATAAGAAGCCTACCGAAGGCATGGGGGTTATTTATGGTAGCAGAGAGCAGGATAAACCTGGGGTTTGCTCCATATCTTTTGCAAACCCTCTTCAGCCTCCTTATAATCTGGTTCATGTGTGAACCGAATATGCCCCTGTATGTGTGCACCTCATCTATCACCACATATTGCAGATTTGTAAAAAGCTCCCTGAATCTTTCATGAACAGGCAGGATGCCCATATGGAGCATGTCAGGGTTTGTAAAGAGGATGTCAGGCATCTTTGAGCGGATCTTCTGCCTCTTATACTGGGTTGTGTCACCGTCATATATATCAGCGGTTATCTTTCTGGATTTTATATTTTTCAGGTATGCAGTAAGGGTTTTATATTGATCCTGTTCAAGGGCCTTTAATGGGAAGATATATAATGCCTTGCTGTTTTCCCCTGAGATAAGCCTTTCCAGCACAGCAAGGTTATAGATAAGGCTTTTTCCGCTGGCAGTGGGGGTGGCTATTATAATGTTCTCATTGTTTCTTATTCTATTTATTGCCTCGGACTGGTGGCTGAATAGTCTTTCTATACCGTTTCGTTTAAGTATGGCAGCTAATTCGCAATTGATATTGAGCGGTTTTCCATAAGAAGCCTCTACAGCAGGAATATGCTTAAGGTGTACAAATGCCTTACTGAAATCAGGGTGCTTTCTGATCCTGTAAATAAAGTCGGTGATGCTGTTTTTTTTATAGCAGCTTTCAGTGTCCATATTCATAATTATTAAATCACGAGTATATAATAACACCATGTAGAGACAAGGCATGCCTTGTCTCTACAAATACTTAACCGCGAAAGGCGCGAAATACACGAAAGTGTTTTTTTGTTTAAACTCAATAATCTTTTAAATCATGCTATTTTAAAAGTCTTTGACTTTTTAATAATATTTCCCGATCAGAAAATCGATACATTATATTCTAATCCTTTTTATAAGCTTATACAGGCTATTATGTCCAACCTTTTCAGATGACTTTTATATGAATCTCTGGTAGTTTGCAGCCCATTTGATCTGTTTAACCTTTTTCATTTTTAACACTGCTTTTCTGATTTACCTATTTTTCCAAAGGGTTGCGATCAAAACAGGGTAACAGACTTTTTAGGACCTTTTTTTTAGCTTTTATATATAGTCCATTATTATATCTGAGGTGTGCTGTAAAATGAAAAAATTCCTTCTGTTTCTTATCCCTGTTGTGCTGCTAGCTGCAATCACAATTATCCTTTTCCCTTACCGGACATCCAAAGAGCCTTTAACTCTAAAAAAGGCTGACCTTCAAACAGAGATGAGAAAGAGAATCATTAATATGATTCAGGAAAAATCTGAGGCAAAGGGGCAAAAACCATCCCATACTAAACCCAGACCTGTAATAGCGAAAAAAGAAAAAGGGCCTCCGCACAGGGTAATGACAACCTCTTTAAGGAAAGAGATCAAAAGATCAATTGATCAGGGCAAAAAGGATATCAGGATAGTCCTCAATACAACAGAGGATAAAGATGAGGTATCAAACAGTGTTATAAATGCCGGGGGGCGAATAATAAGAAAACGTCCGGGTTTTATGGCCGTAGAGGTGCCAGTAGATAAGGCCGAGAAACTTATTATTGAAAACAGCTCAATAGGATTTGCAAGGCTGCCATTCAAATTTTACCCAACCGGAAAGGTCACAGAGGGAGTTAACCTTACAGGCGCGAATATATTCAATGACACCATCTACAGGGGAGCAGGTATAAAGGTGGCGGTTGTTGATGTAGGGTTTAAAGGCTTAACAGCAGCGATATCAGCCGGGGAGTTGCCTGCAAATGTTATAACCTGGGATTTTTCAGGTTCAGGGCTTCAAACAGAATATTATCATGGCACTGCCTGTGCCGAGATAATCCATGATATGGCCCCTGATGCTGAGCTTCACCTTGTTAAACTGGGAGATGAGATAGGCGGATATGAGGTTATTGATTACCTCATAGACAACAATATCGATATTGTGAGTTTATCCATAGGCACATTTGGCACCGGCCCAGGTGATGGGACAGGGCCTCTCAATGAGGCATTTGATGAGTTGAGGGATGCAGGGATACTGGTTATAACATCGGCAGGGAATTACGGGAATTACACATATGAAGAGGATGGAATTACTCTAACCTTTGGGTCACACTGGGAAGGGACATTTAATGATTATGATAATGATGAATGGCATGAATTTATAAAATATGATTCCAGCAGCAATTATAATGTGCTTTTTGCTCTCCCCGACCAGGATGATGACGGTAAACCCAGCACATCCGAAGTCTCTATTCTAATGAGATGGGATGACTGGCCTGGTTCAAATATAGATTATGATATGTATCTCTATGAATTTGATTATGAGAACATGGAAGTTGGCGATTTTGTAACAAGTTCAGAGTACTGGCAGACAGGGACGCAGGAACCTGTGGAATATATATCTCTAAATATACCAGATGCTGAAACCAGAGGTCGATTCTATGCACTCTATGTGGCCAGGTATGATACGCAGACCCCTAAAGGAGTCAAACTTGAGATATACCTGGGCGGGACAAGTGAGTTTGTTCCATTTGTTAATTATAATGGATCATTAAATATATCTGCTTTGGCCACCTCTTCAAGCTCCCTGTCTGAACCTGCTGATGCAGCAAGTGTAATGGCAGTTGGCGCTATAGATCGCACCCAATGGCAAACCGGCCCGCAGGAGGAGTACAGCTCACAGGGACCAACAAATGACTGGAATGGCAGCCCTGCAAGGATAAAGCCTGATATTATGGGGCCGGATGCTGTTACAACCTATACACACGCTACTTTTAAAGATAACAGGCCTTTCCTGGGTACATCAGCAGCGGCTCCCCATGTAGCAGGGGTAGCGGCATTGATGCTTTCAATAGATCCGGAAATGACTCTTCAGGAGCTAAAGGGGTATATAGAAGAAAACGCTTTTGATATGGGCACTTTTGGGAAAGATAACATATATGGGTATGGCAGGTCAGTAATTAAGGATAAAGATTATGATAGCATGCCTGATATATGGGAAAAATTATTCGGTCAGAATCCAGACATAAATGATGCCTCACTTGATCCTGATGGTGACGGTCTTGCAAATCTCATGGAGTACAGGTTCGGAACTAATCCAAAGAAGGCAGATACAGATGGAGACGGCATGCCTGACGGCTGGGAGGTGCAGTATGGCTTAAATTCCCTGGTGAATGACGCTGATCTTGATCTTGATGGTGACGGCTTTTCCAATTTAAAAGAATACCAGGAAGGGACATTGCCCAATGACAGAAGGTCCAGACCCAGGAGGATAGCTATGCCCTGGCTGCCATTGCTTTTAGGGGATTAATCTAGAAATAAGGATTTTTTGTCATTCCCGTGCAGACGGGAATCCATTTAGGTTTTGTATGTTCGTAGAAGAGTGGGGTTTTATTCCCCACCGATAAAGAGGTGGCATGTAATCAGCCTTCGTCAAAGACTATGGCCTGAAAAGAACGCCCTCTACTAAAGATACTGAGGTTATAAAGCAAATGAAAAAAAATCTCCTGCTTCTTACCCCTGTCGTATTGCTGATCACAATCACAATTATTCTTTTACCAAACCGGTTATCAGCTCAGGATAATGTACCCCTGACCTGGGTAACATCAAAGGCTGAGGCGGTTACAAAGGCATTAAGCGAGGGGAAATATATCCTGCTCCTTGCAGGAGCCTCCTATTGTCAGCACTGTTACAATATGCACTATGTAGTTAGTGAGACAAACAATCCTCCCATAAAAGCTGTGATCGAGGAGAATTATGTGCCCTGGTACTGTGATATCATGGTAAGTGATGAGTACAAACCCTATTCGACAGAACCCTATATACCACTGACCTGCCGTATTGATCCACGTGATCCTGAAAAGTTTATAGATCAAAGCTATGGCAGTTACCTTAATCATGAACAGACCTTTTATAACCGTCTGCTAAGCGGCCTTGGTGATATAGACTCTGATGGCATGCCTGATGCTTGGGAAAGGCTCAATGGCCTTGATGCGCTCTTTAATGATGCGGCGAATGACCCGGATAATGACGGTCTTAAAAATATTGATGAGTATACTGCCGGAACCAACCCGAAGAATTCCGATACGGATGGAGACGGTATGCCTGACGGCTGGGAGGTTCAATATGGGCTCAATCCACTGGTAAATGATACTGATGGTGACCTTGATAATGACGGGTGGAGTAATTTAAAGGAGTATCTTAAAGGAACAAAACCTGATGATCCAAAATCGCGCCCAACCAGAACAATGCCATGGTTGCCATTACTACTGGAGAACAATTAATAGCTTGGTTGATATTATTCACGTCCAATACCCATCCAAGGTAAATGAATATATGAACGATGGTGAAAGGTACATGGCTCAGGAAAAATGGTGGATATTACTGTAGGGGCAGGCCCCCGTGCCTGCCTATGTGTTTTTGTAGAGGATCAAATCTCGGGCAACCACAGGGGGTTTCCCCTACATGCATGATCAAAATCGTTATGCAAGCGCCAGTTTGATAACCCGAAATTAGATTATTATTATTTATTACCTAACTGCTTGTATTTATGCAGGCAGTTAGAGAATTTTTCTGTTTTTTTATAGTAATGGGTTGATATATATTTTTATTTGTGAAATATTGTCAAACCGAAAAACACAGTTATTAGTTTTGAATGCATATTTCAGCACAGTTTCATTTTGAGACTGTCCTTTTTTAGTATAATTTTTAACCTGATAAAGACTTTAAAGGAGTAACTGTGAATAAAAGACATATCCTCTTATTTTGTATTATTGTGCTATCTTTTGTTTTTCTCCCACGTTGTTCTTCCGAAACAACAATTGAACTCCGAGTTGCACAGCCCTTTGCCCCAAAACACATAGTGCAGACTAAGATTTTCGAGCCATGGGCAAAAAAAATTGAAGAGTTGTCCGGGGGTAGGGTTAAGGTCACTATGTTTTCAGGGGGCGCACTCGGCAAGGCTGCAGACCACTATAACCTGGCTGAAGAAGGTATAGCAGATATTACTTATGCTCTCCAGGACTATACACCGGGCCGTTTTCCGCTTACTACCGTATTTGAACTTCCCTTTATGATCCCTTCCGCTGAAAAGACATCTGTTGCCATGTGGAAAACCTTTGAGGAGTTTTCCGAATTTCAGGAGGAGTATTCAAAAGTCAAAGTACTTGCCCTGTTTTGTCATCCATCGGGCCATTTTAATACAGTGAAAAAACCCATAAAAAATCTTGAAGATTTTCAGGGTATGAAGTTCAGGACTGCCAGTCCCCATGTCACAAAGGCACTCAAGGCATTTGGTGCGGTCCCTGTTACAATGCCAATTTCTGAAAGTTATTCAGCACTCGAAAGAGGGGTCGTTGATGGAACTGTCCTCGACTGGAATGGTTTGCATGTTTTTAAACTGGCCGAACTTCTTAAGTATTCCACTGAAACAGATTTCTATACAATGACCATGATGATAGTTATGAATAAGAGAAAATATGATTCTTTACCTGATGACATCAAAAAAATCATCGATCAGACGACAGGTATTGTAATGTCCAGGGATGCAGGAAAAGCGTATGATGAAATGAGATTGGTTGAGAGAGAACAATGCCTTAAAGAAGGAATGCAGACAATTCAACTTCCTTCTGAAGACATAAAAAAACTTCAGGCACTGACTATGCCCTTAAGAGAAGAGTGGGTAGAGGAAATGAATAATAAAAATTTACCGGGAAAGGCAATACTTGATACGGCAATTGAGTTTATTAATGAATAATCAGGGTTCAAGTGGTCAAGGATTCTAGGAGTCGAGTGAAAGACGTTATAAAAATTCTCCAGCGCTTAAGCACTTATCTCGCCTATTTCGGCGCTCTGTCACTTTTTCTCATGATGTGCCTTACTATCATGGACGTGGCAGGAAGGTGTATCTTTAATAAGCCGGTCCTGGGGGCTTATGAACTCACAGAGTTTATGATTCTTATACTGATCTTTTCCTTTTTAGGCTATACTCAAACCAAAAAATCCCACATATCTGTTGACCTTTTCATGATGATCATTCCTGATAAATTTAAGATTTTTATTGAAATTTTAAATCATCTGGCCTGTCTGGTTATCATGATACTGATTGTCTGGATGGGTTTTGGAAAAGCCGTTGAAATGATGGGGACAAGAGAATCATCACCAAATCTTGCTGTGCCAAGTTACCCCTTTGTTTTTTTTCTTGTCCTTGGTTGCGCTGTTTTGTGCATTGAATTTATAAAGGATATTGTCTTTTTTTTGAAAAGCAAAAAGGGGGGCATTAATTAATGAGCCCCGAAATGACCGGTATAATAGGCATTCTTATAATGTTCCTGCTTCTGGCTCTAAGGATGTATATCGGTATAGCCATGGCCATTGTGGGGTTTCTGGGCATGTGGTATCTGATAGGGTTCCACAGCGCAATGGGAATACTCGGTATAACACCCCTGGCAGAGGGTTCTTCATATACTCTCAGCGTTATACCTCTCTTTGTGCTAATGGGGCAGTTTGCCTTTGTCTCCGGAATCAGTACAGACATATATAAAACGGTATATACCTGGATGGGGCACCTGAAAGGCGGACTTGCAATGGCAACCATCCTTGCCTGTGCAGGTTTTGCCGCCATATGCGGTTCTTCCCTTGCAACAGGGGCAACAATGGGTATGACGGCCATCCCCGAGATGAAGAAATACCAATACGACAACCGGTTGTCCACAGGCTGTGTTGCCGCAGGTGGAACCCTGGGCATACTTATTCCTCCAAGCATAGGTTTTATAATCTATGGTATCCTGACCGAGGTATCAATAGGCAAGCTTTTTATGGCAGGTTTTATTCCCGGGATACTTCTTGCTCTTCTCTTTATAGCTACTATTTTTATCCTGTGCACAATTAATCCGAAGATGGGACCGAGAGGCCAGAACACATCCTTTGGAATGAAGATGAAATCTCTTTCAGGAACATGGGGAATGCTGCTGCTTTTCATTATTGTTATGGGAGGCATATATATGGGTGTTTTTACTCCTAATGAAGCAGCAGGAGTAGGGGCCTTTGGAGCTTTATTAATATCTGTTTTAAAAAGAAAAATGACCTGGAAAAAACTGGTGGAATGCCTGATGGAATCAGGCAGGACAACTGCCATGATTTTTCTTATTATTATCGGTGCAAATATTTTTTCAACTTTTCTGGGTCTTGCCAGGCTTCCCATGGGCCTGGCAGATTTTGTAGCAGGACTTGCCCTTCCTAAAATAGTCATTCTTTATGCTATTATTATCGTTTTCATTCTACTTGGCTGTGTAATGGACTGTTATGCGATCATGATCCTTACAGTCCCGATTATTTTTCCTGTAATTGAAGCAATGCAGTTTGATCCTATCTGGTTTGGTGTACTCATGGTAATAGTATTGGAAATGGGGCTTATCACTCCCCCGGTTGGATTAAATGTCTTTGTACTTAAAAGCGCTGCGCCTGATGTGCCGCTCACAACCATTTTCAGGGGTATATGGCCATTTCTCATTTCCGCAGTTGCTGCTATTGCTCTTTTGACCCTTTTCCCGCAGATTGCGCTATTCCTGCCATCTTTTATGTAGATAGTGTCCATCCAGAAAGAAAAAATATCTGGATGGAGCTTTCAGCCGTCAGCTAACTCTTTGTTTTAAATAGGTTTTGCTGAAAGCTGAACGCTGATGGCTGATCGCTTTCATACAAAAACCATAGTTTATGGATGGACACTAGATAGGTTAATTTATGATAAGTAATCAAAAATTATTATTACCATCTTTTTTTAACCCACATTTTTAGATACAACCCTTCCAACTTCCAAAAAGAATTCCAAAATATCAAACAATTTCTAAAGAATTTCCAAAACCCGCCGATATGGAGAGAGAGGAGAGCAAGATACCTATGTTTCCAGACACACAAATGTTATCGGTATTGAATATTTCGGAAATCTGCGAGGTCGCAAGGAGTACTGCATCTTACTGGATCACCAGCAAGGGCCTTCCGGCAAAGCGGTCAGGCAATAAATTCCTGGTATCAACCCAGGACCTGATAATCTTTCTTGAATCCATTAACAGGCCAATACCGCAGGCGCTTGTGGAAGGGCTTGGAGGGGTTTTTTCACACTCCTTAAAACCATACCTGAACTGCTGGGAATACTGGCAGAAGGATAAGCATGGTGAAAACTGCTTTAACTGTGAGGTTCAAAGATATCAGATAAATGAGTGCTTCACCCTGAAGGGAAACAGGACAAAATGCCCGGGGGAGTGTTCGGGGTGCAAGTATTTTTTTGAGCATTATACCCGGAATATCTCATTTATACACCAGATGCCCATGCCTGCAGCGGTTATTAAAGATATGTATATATGGAGCGGAAACAATGCCTGGGCAGAGCTCTGTGGTACAGATATTGATAAACTCATAGGGCTGGGAGTTGAGGAGATTATCCACCCTGAATCAATAAAGATCATTATCAATTTCAGTAAGATGCTTAGGAGCGGAGAGAGCAGGGGTTTTTTAAAATCCGAGGTATGCTTTGAAAACAGAAACGGGAAAAAGATAACAGTAAATCTTGCAATGGCAAGCCTTAAGGAGCCGAAAGGCGCATATTTTGCCATTGCTGATCAGGTTATATCTAAAGAAAAGGCTTGATTATAACAGTTGTAAAACAGGTGCGAATAATACCATGGCAATAGAAAAGGTTGAACAGCAAGACAATCCAAAATCAAATATCATTTCTGCGAAAGAGGAATCGGGCCAGCAGGCCATATTAGTTTCACGAAGGATTGAGGAGCGGCACAGGCTATTTTTTAAAGAGATCGGTCATGCCTATTTTGAGGTAGATAATAGAGGTAAATTCTCATTTTATAATGACCATTTTTGCGAAGTAATGGGGCATGGAAACGGGGAATTGATTGATAAAAGTATATTGCAGTTTCTGGATAAAGACGATGTGGAAAAGGTTAAATCGGCCTTAAAAGATATATATGAAACAGGAAATCCCCTGAGCGACCTTGAATTTCAGATAAAAAGAAAAGATGGTCAGAAGAGGCAAATCAATACATCAATATCTCTTAATACCGACATAGAGAATAGAAAGACAGGCTTTAGAGGTATTGTGCGGGACATATCCGGACGTAAAAAAAGTGAGGATCAGTTAAACAAGACACTCAGGCTTGAATCAATAGGTCAGCTTGCAGCAGGCATCGCCCATGAAATAAATACGCCTATCCAGTATGTAGGTGACAATATCCAGTTTCTTAAGGATTCATTCGGGGATATCCTGAATCTGCTTAACAGCGCCCTTGCATATGTAAAGTTAACAGCAACAGGTTCCAGCAAAGAGGAAGCGGTTAGCGTGATTGAAGAGATTATGAAAAGCACAGACTCAGACTACCTTATAGATGAAATACCAAGGGCTATTGAACAGTCCATAAACGGGCTTCAGCGTGTTTCTGAAATAGTGAAGGCTATGAAACAGTTCTGTCACCCTGGAAAGGAAGATCAACAGGCCTCAGACCTGAATGCGGCAATAAAAAATGTCGTAACTGTTGCCAAAAACGAATGGAAGTATGTAGCGGATGTAGTGACCGATCTGGATGCCACACTCCCACTTGTGCCATGCAGGCTTGGCGAGATAAACCAGGTTATTCTTAATCTGATAATAAATGCAGTCGATGCAATAAAGGATGCGATAGGGAAAGATGGAACAGGTAAAGGCACGATCAGAATAACAACCCTGCATGATGATTCATGGGCAGAGATACGTGTCAGCGATACAGGGACAGGCATCCCGGATGAGATCAGGTCTAAGATATTTAATTCCTTCTTTACAACAAAGGAGGTTGGAAAGGGGACAGGGCAGGGTCTTGCCATCTCTCATTCAATAATTGTCAAGAAGCATGGCGGGACTATCGATTTTGAAACGGAAATAGGGAAAGGCACTACCATGATAGTGCGTATCCCCTTAAAGGGCAGTTATGAATAACAGTGAACACAACATAGCTAGAAAGGTACTTTTTGTTGATGATGAGCCTATGCTGCTTCAGGGATTAAGCCGTATGCTCAGGACAGAGAAGGATACCTTTGAATCCAGCTTTGCCACAAGCGGGGAAGAGGCACTTTCCATGCTTTCAATGGCTAATTATGATGTTGTTGTAACGGATATCAGCATGCCTCATATGAACGGGCTTGAGCTTTTATCAAGGGTAAAAGAGCTTTATCCTGATACTGTGAGGATTATTTTATCGGGTGAGCCTGATGTTAGTTTATCAATTAAATCGGTTAATGTTTCACACAGGTACCTGAATAAGCCCTGTGACCCAGGTGTTTTAAAATCCACAATCTTAAGGACATGCAGGCTTTCAGATTTCCTAAGAAATGACTCCATGAAAAAGACCCTGAAGCAGATCGATTCTCTTCCGACCATGCCCTCTGTCTATTTTGAAATTGTAAAGGCGCTGCAATCTCCTGATGTGTCCATTCAGAAGATAGGTAGAATTATATCTAAAGATGTGGCACTTACATCGAAGATACTGCAACTGGTGAATTCAGCCTATTTTTCTCTTCCGCGTCATATATCAAGCCCTGAACATGCAACGGCATTGCTTGGGCTGAACATCATAAAATCACTTGTTCTTGTCTCTCATATATTTAAGAAATTCGATAAACTGGATATGCCTCATAAATTTTTAGAGAGATTATGGGCTCACAACATAATGGCAGGGGATCTTGCAAAGGCTATAGCAAAGGAAGAATCAAGGGATCAGAAGATCATTGATAATGCCTATATTGCAGGATTACTCCATGATTGCGGAAAGCTCATCCTTGCATCCAACTTTAAGGATAAATACCGGGAAATAGTCATTCGGGGTCACGAACAGGGCACTCCTGTGTATTCGCTGGAAGAGGAGACCCTGGGTATTACACATGCGGAGGTAGGGGCATATCTCATGGATCTGTGGGGTTTACCTTCACAGATAATCGAGGCAATAGCCTTTCATCATAAACCGTCAGCTTACGGGGATGAATGTTTCAGCCCGCTTGCTGCAGTGCATATTGCCAATACGGTAGATCATATGGGCCCTGAAAAAGCGCCTGATGAATATTCACCGGTATTTGATACGGAGTACCTTGAAAATCTAAACCTTGGTAACAGGTTAGAGAGCTGGCAATTGATGAGACAAAAGATAGTGGATGGAGTTAACTGAGAAATGGAACATCGAATACTGTTTGTTGATGATGAACCCAATATCCTTGAAGGCTATAAAAGGCAGTTGAGGAAGCAGTATGATGTTGTTACTGCCGAGGGTGGAGAAAGAGGGCTAGATATGGTGAAGAACAACGGCCCCTTCTCGGTGGTGGTGTCTGACCTTAAGATGCCTGGTATCGATGGCAACCATTTTCTTGCCCTTGTAAAAGAGGTCTCTCCGGAAACCACAAGGATACTGCTCACAGGGTATGCAGACCTTAAAAGCGCCATTGAGGCGATCAACAATGGCAATATATTCAGGCTGCTCACAAAGCCATGCGACCGTCTTGATCTGGTTCAGGCCCTTGAGAGCGGGATAGAGCTTTACAATGAAAATATGAGCATCAAGACCGGGGCTTTTGATGTTAAAAGCCTTTCAAGCAAAAAGGTGCTGATTGCTGATGATGACCCTGTCATAGTAAGAGTACTTCAGAAGGTGTTGAGGGATATCCCTGCGCTTACTGTCCTTACTGCTGAAGATGGGAAAAAGGCAATAACTATCCTTGACAAAGAGAATATAGACCTCCTTATAGCAGATATACAGATGCCCCATGTAAACGGCCTCCAGCTTTTAAGTTATGTGAGCAAAAACCTACAGGGGCTTAGGGTTATAGTCCTGACCGCTAATGGCAGTGAGAAGATTGAAAATACGATCAAATCAATAGGCAGCTATCTTTTTTATGAAAAGCCAATGGATTTAAACGTATTCAAGGATGCGGTTATAAGGGAATTACGCTCGGGCAATACAAGCCAGATACACGGTATAAATATCTCATCTTTCCTCCAACTCATTGATATTGAGGGGAAGATATGCACCCTCACAGTGCGTTCACACGGGAATGTCGGCTATCTATATTTCCGCAATGGTGAACTGATAGCCGCCGAAACTGGAAACCTGAGGGGTGAAAAGGCGGCCATGAATATCATTAACTGGAATAACAGCGTGATTGAAATTGCCGATATGTGCAAGAAGAACAAGCGTGAAATAGATAAACCGCTTATGAAGCTACTCATGGAGAGCGCAAGAATCAAGGATGAAGAATCTGAGGCGGCGGAGAAATAGTATGGCAAGGATAATTACAGTAACAAGCGGAAAGGGTGGGGTGGGCAAAACCAATATCAGCGTCAATGTGTCGCTTTATCTTGCAAGTCTGGGGTACAGCACATGCCTGTTTGATGCGGATATGGGCCTTGCAAATGTTGATATCCTGCTAGGGTATTACCCTGAGTATACCCTCGAAGATGTTCTTTCCGGCAAAAAATCCATGAAGGATATTATTGTCAGGGGGCCGGCAGGGCTTGATATAATACCGGGCGGTTCAGGTGTTAAAATGCTGGCCGACCCGGAACAGGGCAATATAGAGTATCTGGTAAAATCCCTTTCCGAGCTGGGCGAGTATGACTATTTTATATTTGATACATCCGCAGGTATATCAAAAAATGTAATATCCTTTTGTCTTACATCTCCTGAGATTGTGCTGGTTATGACCCCTGAACCCACATCTATAACAGATGCATATGCGCTGCTTAAAATACTTTGCTTCAACAGGGTAAGCAGCACAGTGATGGTTGCCATAAATCAGTGCATGAGCATGGAGGTGGCATATAAACTGTTTGCCAAGTTCAGGGAGGTGGTGCAGAAAAATCTCAAGATGGATATATTTCCGCTCGGGACCATACCTCTTGATCCTCATGTGCTAAAGGCAGTAAAGGAGCAGGAGCCGCTCATAACACGTTATCCTGCAAGCGATGCAGCAAAGGGTGTGAAGAATCTAGCGCGTTACCTTATCAGTAAAGGGAGCACAGAGCTTAATAATTTTGAATTAAAGGATTTCTGGCAAAAGTGTCTGGAACGGCTTTCTGACGATCTGGTGCTTTCAGGGAAAAAGGTGCAAAAGCCACAAGCGCAAGCGCCGGAGGAACTTTCAATTGAACAGAAAAAGAGGCTTAGAGAAGGAGAAAAGGAGGCTGCTGTTAAAGAGGTTAAAGAGACAAAGCCCCCTGAAACAGTTTTTGAAAAGGCCACTGAAAAGCCTGCTGATAAGGTGACTGAAATAGTACCGGATATTGTTATTGAAAGACCTTCTGTAAAGCCTAATCATCTGGATACAGGGTCTGTCTTAAACGTACTTGAGAAACTTGCAAAGGGGATCACCTCTGTTTCCAATGAACTCGCTGCTATCCGCAGGTTAATGGAGGATGATAAAAAGAGGGCGGCTGGAAGATAATGAACAACCACAAGAGGGAACGGATGTATTTTTAGGCAATGGGTATCTCATATTAATTGAAAGCTAAATAACAGGGATAATATTTTGACATTCATAAATTTTAATAAAAAAGAGATTCAGGCGAAGATAGTCTATTATGGGCCAGGAAGGTGTGGCAAGACGACCAATCTTGAATTCATACACAAGGAATACAGGGACAGGATCAAAACCGAGATGGTAACAATCAAAACTAAGGGTGACAGGACCCTGTTTTTTGATTTTCTGCCACTTAATGTCGGTAAGATAAAGGGGTATTCCCTTAACCTTCAACTTTATACAGTGCCCGGTCAGGTGATGTACAATGAAACAAGAAAGCTTGTCTTAAGGGGCGCTGACGGCATTGTATTTGTGGCTGATTCTCTTGCAATGAGAAAAGATAAAAACATGGAGTCATTAAAGAACCTTCAGGAGAACCTGAGTGTCTATAATAAGAATATCTTCAAGATCCCGCTGGTTATGCAGTTCAACAAGAGGGATCTTGAAAAAATAGGCATACCTTTAACGCCAGTTGATGTGCTTCAAAAAAGCCTCAACACCAAACTGAATGTTCCATATTTTGAGGCAAGCGCCGCAAACGGAGACAACGTAATTGCTACGCTTAAGTCAATAATAACCCTTACGGTTAACTCGATTTCAAAAGAACTGCAATAGGTATACAGGATAAGGATAGTAAAATGGATACCCAAACCGAAATAAACAGCAGATTACAGGAAGCAGAAGTCTATCGTTCCATGGGGCTCCCAAAGGAGTCACTGGCCTTGTATGAGGGAATACTTAAGTCTCTTCCTGAAAAGCATGGTGAGACATACACCGATATTATTAATAAAATAGAGCTTCTTAAAGAGGATATAAAAGATAAATACCCTGAGGAGTTTATGGGCTTTACCACAGCGGATCTTACAGGCATTGAGGAGGTGCTTACCCCGGTAGAGGAGAATACCCCTGCTATTAATGACTGCGCCTTTGCATTCAAGGAGCTTGGCCTTTACAAGGAGGCCCTGGGAGAATACGAGAAGCTCATTAAGCTGGATTTCTCCATAGAATCTATAATCCATGATGTATGTGATTGCCTTTTTAAACTTTATCCTTCAATGGAGATCATTATCCAGGCGGATAATTTTTTTAAGAAATTCAATTTTGGAAATGCACAGCTTGCCCAGTCAAAGTATCTTCTCGGTCTTGAGCTTGAAAGAAGGGACAGCAAGGAGCAGGCCCTCTATTACTATGAAACGGCAGCCGAACTTGATCCTCAAAACGAAAAAATTCAGAAGAGGCTGAATGCCCTAGCCGCCTATTTTGCAACAGGTTCAAAATATGATTACCTGCTCAATAATAACAAGGTAACCACAGAGCAGCTTCTTGATGCCCTTGCCCTTTCAAAAAAGAACAAGGCTAGCGTTGAATATGTTCTTGTCACACAGTTCAATGTAAGCAGGGAAGATATAGGCAAGTCCCTTACCGCCTGCTACAGGCACCCTTTCAAGGCATTTGATCCTGACATGCCTACACCCATAGAGCTTTTGACCAATCTGAAAAAGACATTCCTGTTGCAGGATCTGTGGGTGCCCCTTGGATGGGAAAAGGACAGTGTTCAGGTGCTGATAGATGATCCTATCAACCTGAACAAGGTTGATATCGTGATGGGGCTTTTAAAGGCGAAAAAGGCTGAATTTTTTATTGGCATCAAGGAGGATATTGAGGCGTACATAAAGCTCTTCTACGATAAAAAAAAGGTCACCGATGAAGTAGATGCATCTGATGCCAGTTTCGATGACTTTGATATGATGCCTGATATCTCCTTTGAAGAGGAAGAGGATCGAACAGAGGATTATTCAAGTGAATTTAATGAGGCGTCGGGCAAGGTTGTAAAGCTTGTTGACCAGATACTGGTGGCCGCTTACAGGAAAAATATATCCGATATACACATTGAACCTTCACCCCTTACAAAGGCTACAACAGTAAGATTCAGGCTCGATGGAGTTTGCCAGGAGTATATCCAGGTTCCCAACACAATGGCAAAGGGTATAATCTCCAGGATCAAGATCATGGCAGGGCTTGACATCGCTGAAAGAAGGTTGCCCCAGGATGGTAAAATAAAGTTCAAGAGAAAGGGGGTGCCACCGTTTGAACTCAGGGTTGCTACCCTTCCAACAGCGGGCGGTTTTGAAGACGCCGTATTAAGGATACTTGCCAAGGCAGGGGCCATGAAGCTTGACGATATGGGGCTAAGTCAGCGTAATCTAGAGATAATGAAAAAGATTATCACCCAGCCATACGGTCTTGTCCTTGTTGTTGGTCCCACAGGTTCAGGCAAGACAACCTCTCTTCACAGTGCGCTGGGATACATTAACAAGCCTGATATAAAGATATGGACAGCAGAAGACCCAGTTGAAATTACGCAGCAGGGCATGCGCCAGGTGGAGGCCCATGCTAAAATAGGCCTTGATTTTGCGAGGATAATGCGCGCTTTCTTGAGGGCTGACCCTGATGTGATAATGATAGGTGAAATGCGTGATAATGAGACCGCATCAATAGGCATTGAGGCATCGCTTACAGGGCATCTTGTGATGTCAACGCTTCATACAAACAGCGCGCCGGAAACTATTACAAGGCTTCTTGATATGGGTTTGAACCCACTCAATTTCTCTGATGCATTCCTTGGCGTAATGGCCCAGAGGCTTGTGAGAAAGCTCTGTGACAAGTGCAAAAAGCCGTATCAGCCCACAAAGGAAGAGTTTGATGATATTGTTCTTGATTATGGTCCTGAATATTTTAAGAGAACAGGCATTGAATACAATCAGGATTTTAATCTTTATCAAGCCTCAGGATGTGATGCATGTTCAGGCACAGGTTACAGGGGAAGGCTTGGCATACATGAGCTTATGGAGGGGACGCCTGAGATCAAACGCATGATAAAAAAGCAGGCAAACAGTGAGGAGCTGTTTATTCAGGCCATGTCAGAAGGTATGACAACCTTAAGGCAGGACGGTATACTTAAATCCCTGAAAGGGCTTACAGATCTGAGGGAGGTAAGAAGGGTCTGCGTGACATAGTAAAAATTAACTTTCTATTATGATTTGCAGTTGTAGAGACAGGGCATGCCCTGTCTCTACGGTTGTTTTCATGATCTTCGTGGGAACATCTATTTTGATGCTCCGCCTCTTATTCCAAGTGTGGCAAAAAAAATATGTAATCCGATATCTCCATTGGCTTAAAGGTTACAGATGAACCTTATAATCCATAACCCAGCATCGCCATTCCCATGAAGAGCAAGTCATTGATTCACATATATCGAGGGGAAGGCCAGTTTCTAATTACCCTTTCACATCGCTTCGTCATTCCAGTGAAGAGCGGGTCATTGATCCCGATATGTCGGGAAAGCCATTTTGCATTTAAGCAATAAAACCAATATATCAAACAGGTTATCCGACTTTATGGTTCTCCAATTTTACTAAAACTATAAAAATAAAATATTAACAAAAAAATAACTTGTAATTTTAATTACATGTCTTTATATTCCGCCACAATACTTAATCAGCCATATAACACTCTTTAAGTATTCGTATTACAACCATATATATTAAGAAGTACCTAATTATTATCCGGAGTTAACAGGGTAATAAATGTCTTATCAGTTTTTTGTCTTACAGCAGTATATAGTCTTATTGTCATTTTCCGGTTTTATTGTTTTTTAAATTCTAATTCCAGCGGGGGATTAATATGGTAAACGCAAAAAGAATCGTGGTATTTATTGTCCTTTCCATTCTCTTTATCCTTTTACAAACACCTTTGGTTTTGGCAAAGGAAAGCAGCTCTACCGGTGATGAAAGCTCATTTTCATCTGAAACAGAAGTAACATATTCGGAATCAACCGATGAAGAATCTGATACCCCCCCCCC